>JBOGZI010000001.1:0-10640 GCA_050697275.1 Solirubrobacterales bacterium
ACCCTCTCCCCCGTCAGGGTCAGTCCACGGCACACCCGCTACTCGGACTCTGCCCGGTCGGTCTCCCTGGCACGGGACACGCCCGCAGGGCCGCCGAGGAGTTGGTCAACGCCACGGTGGTCTACGTCGCAATGGACCGGGACGAGGCCGGGCAGAAAGCGTCCGACACGCTGATTTCGGAGCTGACCCGCCGACAAGTCACTGCGATTCCGGTTTACCTGCCCAACGGGCATGATCTTGCGGACTGTTTGCAGAACTGCATTGATCCCGACAGCGGCGATACGCGGGAGACCTGGCTCGCCAACACCCTCCTTGACGCCGAGGCGCTGGCCCAGGACCGCCGCGCAGAGATTGAGACAGCCGAGATCAAGTCGAAGCTCGGGATGGTCGCATGATCCAGGTTCCCGAGACCTACATCCGCGAGGCCAACGAGGCCCTTCGTGAACGCCTAGACCAGGCTCTCGACCGGGATGGTGCGATCGGCGGGTGTGACTGGAATGAGGTTGAGGCTGTCTCTGCCGCCCTTGTTGATCTTGCGCAGACCTTCACCAAGCCACATGGACCGAACGGCATGAGCGAGAGAGCGTGACCGAACCCTGGCTCACCAAGCGCGAGCTCGCCGAGGAGCTGAAGGTGTCCCCCAGCACCATCGAGCGCCTAGCCCTACCGCACCTTCGGGTTGGCAATCAGAACCGCTACAAGATGAGCGAGGTCATCGGTCATCTACAAGGAGAGCGGCGAGGGGACAACGTTGTCTCGCTGCGGGGAGGAGCGGTATGAGCGCGTTTAAGCGGAATGGCAAGTGGGTCGCCAAGTTCGTCCTGCGAGGCGAGCAGCACTGGACTCCGGGCGGTCCGTGGGATACGAAGAAGGCCGCCGAGAAGGCCGAGCGGATTCACCGGGATGAGCTCGGAGCGCACGGATCGGATGAAACCTGCGAGAGCTTCGCCGCTCGTTGGCTGCGGGAATGGTCGCGGGCATCGGTTTCCACACAGGCCAACTATCGCTCCTGCGCTGATCGCTTCGGCAAGCACTTCGGGGAGAAGCCTCTAGCCGCGCTCAAGCGGCTTGAGGCCCGCTCCTGGGCGCTGACGGTTCCCCGCCAGGTCCCGCAGGTGATCGCCACCATGTACGAGGACGCCCGCGACGTCGGAGTCGTCAACGAAAACCCCTTCCATCGGCTCCGCCTGCCCGCCCTCGAGCGCGAGGACGTGTGGTGGCCGTCGCTGGATGAGTACCGCGCCCTGCTCGATGCCTGCCCCCACCTGAAGGGCTACGGCCCCGAGTTCCGGGCGATGATTCAGTTCTCGGCTTGGACGGGCATCCGCATCGCGGAGCTGTTCGGCCTCCAGTGGGACGACATCGAGGGGCAGCGGGTCTGGGTGCGCCGCCAGCGAAAGCGGGACAGCTCCCTTGGCAAACCGAAGGGCGGGCATGTGGCAGCGATGCCCTTCCCCGCCCCGGCGCGGGTGTTGGACGACTTGCCCCGCCGGCGCGATCCGTTTGTGTTTCACTCAATCAACGGCCAACCGCTCACCCAGGGCACCCACCGAGCACCGTGGGACAAGGTACGCAAGAAGGCCGGGCTTCAGGGTCTGCGCTGGCACTCCCTCCGTCATTTCTGCGCCACCCAACTGCTTGACCTCGGCTTAGACCACTACGCCGTGTCCCTCCAACTGCGCCACCGTGACGGAGGGGCGCTGGTAATGCGCCGCTACGGCCACCCCTCCGTCGTCGCGGCCCATGAGCGCGTGCTGGCCGCGTTCGAGTTCAGCGCTGAGGAAATCGGTAGTCGATCGGTAGCAGGAGGGGGCGCATGACGCTTAGCTACGCGATTCCATGCACATCTACTACAAGTACGAGGGGATCTCCCCGGCGGGCTCCCACAAGCCGAACACGGCGGTCGCCCAGGCCTTCTACAACAAGCAGGCCGGCGTGAAGAAGCTATCGACGGAGACCGGGGCGGGGCAGTGGGGATCGGCGCTGGCGCTCGCCTGCCGGATGTTCGGACTCGAGTGCGAGGTGTTCATGGTAGGGATCAGCTTCGACCAGAAGCCCTACCGCAAGGCGATGATGGAGACCTGGGGAGCGACGGTGCATCGCAGCCCCTCGGAGCTGACCGCGGCGGGGCGCTCGCAGGCCGAGCACGCTTCCGGCAGCCTCGGGATCGCGATCTCCGAGGCGGTCGAGGTGGCCGCGGGCTCGGACGACACCAACTACTCCCTCGGCTCGGTCCTCAACCACGTCTGCCTGCATCAGACGGTGATCGGCCAGGAGTCGATCGCGCAGCTGGAGATGGCGGGCGAGCAGCCCGACGTGGTGGTCGGCTGCGTCGGCGGCGGCTCGAACTTCGCCGGACTGAGCTACCCGTTCCTGCGGCAGCGCCTCCAACGTCAAACGGGTGGCTCCTCCAATCATGAATCGGGTGGCTCCTCGCGGAGCCCCCTCTCATCCGCGGAGCCCCCTCGCACCAACGGAATCCGCTTCGTCGCCGCGGAGCCGGCGGCCTGCCCGACCCTGACCCGCGGCCGCTACGCCTATGACTTCGGCGACACGGTCGGCATGACCCCGCTGATGCCGATGTACACGCTCGGCCACGACTTCGTCCCGCCGCCGGTCCACGCGGGCGGCCTCCGCTATCACGGGGACGCTCCCAGCCTCAGCGCGCTGGTCAGGCAGGGCCTGGTCGAGGCGAAGGCGATCGCGCAGACGGACGCCTTCGAGGCGGCGGTGCTCTTCGCCCGCTGCGAGGGGATCATCCCGGGCCCCGAGCCCGCCCACGCGATCCGTGCCACTCTCGACGAGGCCGAGGCGGCCAGGGAGGCGGGCGAGGAGCGGGTGATCCTGCTCGGCCTCTCCGGCCACGGCCACTTCGACATGTCCGCCTATGAGGCGTACTTCGCCGGGGAGCTCGAGGACCTCGAGATGCCAGAGCGGGAGCTCGAAGCGGCGCTCGAACGGCTGCCCGAGGCGCCGGCGCTCGCCTGACCACGAACCCGCGGCCACCGGAATTGACAGGGGCGGACCGGCGACTTAGCCTCGCACCATGAGCACTTCGCCGGGCGCGCTGGAGGCGCGCCAGGGAATCCCAGGGAGAAGGATCTCTCGCAGCCGGCTCGGCCGCCGACTTCGGGACGCCCTCGATTCCGGCAGCGTGATCATCACCGCGGGGGCGGGTTTCGGCAAGACGACGGCGCTCGAGCAGGCGCTGAGGGATGCGCCCACACCGGTCGCCTGGGTCACCTGCTCGGATGCCGAGCGGGTGGCGGGTGCGCTCCTGATGCGCGTCGTGAACGGGATTGCGGTCGCCGCCCCCGGCACCTCCGATGTGCTCGCCGAGCGCCTTGCGGTTGGCCTCGAGCCGGTGGACGTCCACGTGGCCACCGGGGAGCTGATCGCGGAGCTCTCTCGACTTCTGGTGGAGCCGCTGCTGGTGGTCTTCGACGATGCCGAGTTCCTCGACGGGGTTGACGGCTCGCAGCGGCTGATCGCCGAGATGATCAGGGCGGAGCTCCCCCTGCTCCACGTCGCGGTGGCCAGCAGGCGCTCACTCGATCTGAGGGTGGCGAAGCCGCGGGCCGCCGGTCTGCTCACCGAGCTGGGTCCGGCCGATCTCGCCTTCGACGCCGAGGAGTGCGCCGCCGTGCTGCGCGCGCGTACCGGGATCGACCCCTCGCCCGCGCAGGTCGACGCGACCATGGAGGCGACCGAGGGCTGGCCGCTCGGGACGGTGCTCGCGGCCGGAGTGGTGGAGCGCGAAGGCGAGGCGTCGAACGGTTCCACCTCGCTCGTGGATCTCAGCTCCACCCCCGACGTGCGGGCTTACCTCTCCGAGGAGCTGATCGACTCGCTCGATGCGGAACTGCGGGAGGCGGCAATCGATTCGAGCGTCGCCCGGGTCGTCACGCCCGAGGTCGCTCTCGCGCTCGAACTGCCCGAGGACTTCGAAGGCCGGATCAGTCGGGCCGGGCTGCCGGTCCGGCGGGTGGGCGGCGATGGCGCGTTCACCTTCCACCCGCTGCTCCGCGAGTTCCTGCTCGAGCAGCTCCTCGAGCGGAGGAGCGCGGAGCAGCGCCGGGCTCTGCACGCCGCCGTCGCTCCCGCAGTCGGGGGTGCGGGCGACCCGATCGGCGCGATCGAGCACTGGCTCGAGGCGGAGAGCTGGCCCGAGATGCTGGCGGCGGTCGAGCGCGAGGGCCCGGCGCTGCTCAGGACCTCGCCGGAGTTGATGACCCGCTGGTTCGAGCTGCTGCCCGCGGAGGTGCGGGCACGGCCGACGATCCGGATGCTCGAGGGACAGCTCGAGTGGGGCGCGGGCCAGCATGAGCTGGCGGTCGGCCCGCTGCGAGAGGCGGTAGCGGGATACCGGGAGGCCGGGGACCCCAAGCACGAGTGGCTGGCGCGTTTCTTCCTGGCCGAGGCACTGTTCTCGGCGGGCTCCTTCGAGGAGATGCTCGAGCTGACCGAGGGCGGGGACGGCTCGAGCGCGCCCCGGTCGCATATCGGGGCGGCCGGGACGGCCTGGTACAAGGTCCTCGCGCTCGCGGCGCTCGGGCGCACGGAGGAGGGCGGGCGCCTCGCCGACGGGCTGAGACGCGACGCCAAGACCGCGACCCGGTTCTCCTACCTCGACGATCTCGCCACCCTGCTGGTCGAGCTTGCGGCCGGCGGCGCCGAGCATGCGCTCACCGAGCTGGAGGCGACGATCCGTGAGCTCGAGCTGGACGATCCCCAGGGACGGCTCGCGGTGTCGCTAGCGGTCACCGGCCTGGTGCACCTCGACATCGGCGAGGTCGAGGCGGCAATGGGGCGGTTCGAGCGCTGTCAAAGCGAGGCGGAGCGGCGCGGGCTCGGCTTCGTCGCACGCGACGCCCACCTGCAGCGCGCTTCGCTGCTCGCGCAGCGGGGTGATCGCGACCTCGCCGAGCTCGAGCTGGGGCGAGCGGGGGAAAGCCAGGGAACCGGATGGCGCGGTGTCAGCCGCCACACGGCCGAGGCCTTCGTGGCATCCGGACGTGGCGACGCGACTGAGGCCGTGGCCGCGGCACAGCGCGCGCTGGCGCGGGTCCGGCCGGGCCTGCTCTGCTACCGGGTCTGGGCAGCGCTCGACATGGCCATCGTGTTCGCCGAGAACGGAGCCCCGGACCTGGCCCGCGGCGCGATCGAGGAGGCGCTGTCCGCAGTCGACGAGCAGTTTCCCGGCGAGCTGGGCGGCTATCACCGCGCTCGGCTGCTTGCCACGCGTGCCTGGCTCGAGTATGAGACCGGCGGGCACGACTCGGCGTACGCCGACCTGCGACGCAGCTGGGAGGAGGCCGGCGAGCGCGCCAAACACGTCGTGCGCGCCCACTGGTCCAAGCTGAGGCCGGTCATCTGGCAAGCGCTTGCGGACGGGGCGATCGACACCGTGACCGTTCTCCCGTCCCTGGAAAACGCCCTGCCAGGCGGTGAGGCTCTGCTCGCCTTCACGGATCATCCCCAGGACGCGGTACGCAGGGCGGCGGTACCCGCCGCCCTCGCCTCGAACCATCCGGCGATCCTCTCCCAGCTCGAGCAGCTGGTCGAGGACGACGATGCGCACGTCGCCTCGATCGCGGTGGCGGCACAGGAGCGATTGCGGCGGCGCGCACCGGCGCTCAGGTTCGCCGTGCTTGGGCGGTTCCGCGTCGCGCGTGGGGGATGGGAGATCGCGGAGGACAACTGGAGCCGGCCGATCGACGAGCGCCTGGTGCGCTTTCTGCTGGTCCATCTGGACGAGCCCGTCCCGGAGGACCTGATCTTCGAGGCGCTCTGGCCCGACCTCACCGACCCTTCGAGCGCTCGACGCAGCCTCCAGGTCGCGGTGTCCAGGACGAGACGGGTGCTCGACCTGCCGACCGCGGAGCGCAGCGCCATCGAGGTCCGCGATCGCGCCTACCGGCTCGCCCTTGGCGAGCGGGACGTGGTTGACGCGGAGGAGTTTCGAGCTGCGGCCGAGGCCGCGCTTGCCGAGCCGGACGAGCGGCGCCATACGTTGCTCGTCCGGGCCCGCTCGCTATGGACGGGCGAGCCGCTTCCCGAGGAGCGCTACTCCGACTGGGCGACCGCCTACCGCGAGCGGCTGGTCGATCGCCACATCGCCGTGCTCACCGCCCTCGTCCAGCTTCATCACCGGGGTGGGGAGCATGCCCATGCAGCCGACGCCGCCCGCGAGCTGATCGACATCGATCCCCTCAACGAGGAGGGCCACCGGGCGCTGATGACCGCCTACGCCCGCACCGGGCGCAGGAGCCATGCCCTGCGCCAGTTCCTCGAGTGTCGCCGGGCCCTGATCGACCAGCTTGGCATCGAGCCGGCGGAGGAGACGGCCCGCCTGCAGGCCCGGATCCTCGCCGGAGAGACCGTCTGAGCGCTCCGGAGCTCGCCCGCGCGGACGTGATGAGCGTTTGATGAGCCACCCCGCATAGGATCGGGGTCGTGCAGCGCTACACCTTCGTCGTCCAGGTCCACCCCGAGGGGATCTCGACCCTCGAGAACCTGAGCACCCACGAGCGCGTCAGGATCGCGGGCCCGGCCGAGGTCGGGCCGCTGATCGAGAAGTGGCTCGAGGCCTCCGGTCAGGCCTCGGCGGACGCCGGCTCGGCCGCCTTGCCGTCCGAGAAGCCGTAGGCCTCGGCCAGCTCGGGGTCCTTCTTCGCCAGCATCTCCGCGAGGCTGACCATCACCTTGCACTGCTTCCAGGTGGCGTCGTCCTGCATCTTGCCGTCGATCATGTGGACGCCCTTGCCGTCCGGGATCGCCTCCAGCACCTTCTTGGCGAACCTGACCTCGTCGGGCGGCGGTGAGAAGACCTTCTTCGCGATCTCGATCTGGACGGGATGCAGCGACCAGGCGCCGACGCAGCCGAGCAGGAAGGCGGCGCGGAACTGGGTCTCGCAGCCCTGGGTGTCCTTGATGTCCCCGTAGGGGCCGTAGAAGGGAAGGATCCCCGCCGAGGTGCAGGCGTCCACCATGCGGGCGATCGAGTAGTGCCAGGGGTCCTGCTGGGCGGTGGCCCGGGGGGCGTCCGGATTCTCGGGGTCGGGGTCCTCGATCACCCGGTAGGCCGGATGGCCGCCACCCACCCGGGTGGTCTTCATCCGCCTGAAGGCGGCCAGGTCCGCCGGCCCGAAGCTCATTCCCTGCATGCGGGGGCTGGCGGTGGCGATCTCCTCGAGGTTGACCACCCCGAGCGAGGTTTCCAGGATCGCGTGGACGAGCAGCGCCCGCTTCAATCCCGCCTTCGCCTCGAGCTGGGCCAGCAGCCGGTCCACGTAGTGGATGTCCCACGGGCCCTCGACCTTGGGGACCATGATCACCTCGAGCTTGTCCCCGATCTCGGTGACCAGCTCGGTCAGATCGTCGAGCACCCAGGGGCTGGCCAGCTCGTTGACTCGGGTCCAGAGCTGGGTGTCGCCGAAGTCGACCTCCTTGGCGACCTCGATCAGCCCCTCCCGCGCGGGGATCTTCTTGTCCACCGGGATCGCGTCCTCGAGGTTGCCGAGCAGGATGTCGGCGTCCCGGGCCATGTCCGGGACCTTCGCTCGCATCTTCTCGTTGGAGGCGTCGAAGAAGTGGATCATCCGCGAGGGCTTGAACGGGATCTCTCGCGGTGGCTCCGGGGCGTCGATCGCCAGGGGCTCGAAGAAATCGCGGGGGTTACGCATGGGTGAAACGCTATCGGCTGCGGTTCGGCGGCCGCACCCGACCGCCTCAGGGTGGGTCCCGCGCTAGTTCGGCGTCCAGCCCTCGAGGGCGAAGACCCAGAGGCCGCCGTAGTGGTTCTCCGGATCGCTGGCGGTCAGGGTCGCCGGTGCGAAGCTGTTCGCGTACAGGTAGCCGTTGTGCGGGTACGCGGACCAGAAGTTCGCGCCCTCGCCGGAGCCGCCCGGGTCGTAGCGGCCCTCCAGCTGCGGATCGGCGGGGTTGGAGAAGTCGATCACGTAGATGCCGTTGTCGTACCAGGAGGTGACCAGCCAGTCGCGGTCCGGGAAGGCGCCGTAGAAGTGCGAGGTGCAGAAGTCGTCTGTCGGCGCGGGATCCGGCGGCCCGAAGAAAGACAGCGGCTGGGGGTTCCTCGGATCGGAGACGTCATAGAACCAGAGCGCGCCGGTGGGCGCCCCCGGGATCAGGCAGCCGGTGGGACCGCCGGAGGCGCCTGCCCACTCGTCGTTGAGGATCAGGATGTCGCCGTCGGCGTTCGAGTAGGCGCCGTGATGGATGTTGATCCCCGGGTTGCGGATGATCGAGATGATCACCGGATCTCGCCGGTTGGAGATGTCCCAGACCATCGTCTCGGTGATCGCCGCGCAGTAGGCGAGATCGCGGTCGAGATCGATCCCGATGTCGTGGCAGCCCGGCGAGTCGGGGAGGGGATCGCCGCTCTCGTTTCGCATGTCGGGGTGCTCATCGGTCGCATCGACGTCGGGGAACTCCAGGAAGGTGACCGGCGGGTTCTCCGGGTTGGCCTTCACGTCGACGATCGACACTCCGTCGACGTCGGAGGGGTCGGTGAGGTTGTAGGAGGAGACGTAGATCAGGCCGGCGTCGTCGACGACGCCGAAGTTGTGGGAGCCGTGGATCGTCTCCGCGAAGCCGATCGAGCGCGGCTTGCGCCGGTTGGAGATGTCGTAGACGCGCACGCCCTCCTGTCCCTCACCCGGCGAGCAGGTGTCGTTGGAGGAGTCGTCGTCCACCGACTGGAAGGCGAACTTGCCCAAAATCCCTACGTCGGAGTGCCAGCCATCGCAGTTGGCGAAGGCGAGGCGCCGCGGCTGCGCCGGCCGCTTCGTGTCGTAGAGATAGATGCCGGTGGGAGAGGAGCCGTCCCAGTCGCCCGCACCCGCGACCGCCGTCCGGCCCTGGAAGTCGAGATCGGTGCCGAAGGGGAACTCGTCGTGGTGGACGGCGGTGATGTTCTCGGTGTGGACGTCCTCGTTGTGGGTGGCCAGGGCGGGAGAGGCCGACAGGGTCAAGGCCGTCAGGAAGACAAGTAGTCCGAGCCCTCGAATGCGCATCCCGTACCTCCCATTCCACCCAGGCCAGCGAGCGAGCATCTTACCCACTACTGGGTAGTGTCCGTGTAGCGCCTGGCTCAAACACCGGCGCCTCCCGCGGCTAGGATCTCGCCCGTCACGAGTCGGCCGGGTTAGCCGGGCTCGGGGAGGGGAGCTTGCCCAGGATGGTCAGACCCGCACGAGAGGATGAGGTGGAGCGGGTGCTCGGCATGTACGAGTGGATGTTCGAGCCGCCCGGCTATCTGCCTCAGGGATGGGATGCCCAGCGCGCCAAGGGGGCGCTGACCGAGGCGATCGAGGCCGAGGACAGCGCCGTGCTGGTCGCCGAACACCGCGGCGAGCTGCTCGGCTTCGTAACGGCCTACCTGGAGCTCAACTCCGTTCGCTTCGGGCTTCGCTGCTGGGTCGAGGACCTTGCGGTCGAGCCCCAGCGGCGCTCTGAGGGCATCGGCGGCAGGCTGCTCGATGCCGCTGCGGAGTGGGCGCGAGGCCGGGGGGCGACCCACCTCGAGCTCGACACCGGTCTCGCCCGCGAGGACGCGCAGCGCTTCTACGAGCGCCGCGAGCCCGCCGCCAAGGGCTACAGCTACTCCTGGCGGCTCTGAGGGTCGAGCCCGGCTGACCTCAGCGCCCGCTCGCGGTCGAGGTGGAACTCCGCCCTCGTCAGCTTCCCGTTCCGCACGGTCCAGACGGCCGCCGCCGGCTGTGAGATCTCAACGCCCCCTGTCTTGGTCCTCCCGCTGAGTACGACCAAACTGATCACCCTCTCCCCGACCGGGATCTGCTCCTCGATCTCGATCCGGAAGCTCTCGAAGGCCGAGGTCCACTCTTCCCAGACGCGGGTGAACCCGCCGCTGCCGCTGCCCCCGAGCCCGAACCCCTGGGGCGGACTGCCCTTGGGCCCGACCATCTGCACCTCGAAGTCCGGATCGGCCAGGCGAGCGAAGGTCCGCTCGATGGCGCCGCCCTGTTCGGCGTCCTCCAACCCCGCGACCACGTCGTCGGTCATCAAGACCGCTTGGATCTCCTCCACGACTCTCAGGGGCTCGTCCGACACCGTTCCCGGATTATCCTTCGTCGGCCCCCTTGGGTGGACCCTTTCCCGGACCCGGAGAGCAATGGCCGTAGCCGAAGCGACTTACCAGGACAAGACCGACGAGCAGAAGGCGATCACCGAGATGGTGCGCCAGTTCGTCGACAAGGAGATCATCCCTGTCGCCGAGGAGTTCGACCACGAGGACAAGTTCCCCGAGGCGATCGTCGAGCAGATGAAGGAGCTCGGCCTGTTCGGGGTCACGATCCCCGAGGAGTACGGCGGGATGGGGCTCGACCTGGCCACCTACGCGCTGATCGTCGAGGAGCTCTCCCGCGGCTGGATCTCGATCTCCGGCGTGGTCAACACCCACTTCATCGGCTCCTACCTGCTGATGAAGTTCGGCACCGACGAGCAGAGGGAGCGCCTGCTCCCCAAGATGGCCACGGGCGAGATCCGCGCCGCCTTCTCGCTCTCGGAGCCCGAGGTCGGATCCGACGTGCAGGGCATCAAGTCGGTCGCCAAGCGGGCCGACGACGGGGCCTGGGAGCTCAGCGGGCAGAAGATGTGGG
>JBOGZI010000002.1:0-10961 GCA_050697275.1 Solirubrobacterales bacterium
GTCCCGCAGCGAGGGATGGTCGCGCAGCCGGCGAACCGCGGCGGCCAGCGCCGCCGGGTCCCCAGGTGGGACGCAGAGCGCGGCGCCCGCTTCCTCGGCGACGCGGGCCGTCTCGCCCGGGGCGGCCACCACCACGGGGCGTCCGACGGCGCACGAGTCGTAGAGCTTCGACATGACCATTCCCTCGAGCCCGGGGAACTGCCCCAGCGAGACGAGTAGGGCATCGGAGGCACGCATGAGGCGGGCGGCCCGATCCGGCGGGACCGGATCCATGAAGGTGACGGAGCCCGCCGGTAGCTCGCCGGCGAGGCGCTCCATCTCGGCGCGCTTGGACCCCTGCCCAAGCAGCACGAGCCGGAAGCCCTCGCCGAGCTCGCCTGCCGCCGCCACCGCGGTCTCGAGGCCGTGAAAGAGCCCGATGTTGCCCGCGTGGATCCAGGTGAAGGCCCCGTCGCCCCCGAGCGGGCCCCGATCGGGGTCCTCCTCCCCGATGGCGAGGAACTCGGCGGTCGTGCCGTTCGGGATCACTGTGACCTTTCCGGCGCCCCTGCGGTCCTCGATCGCACGCCTGAACGGCTCGGTGGTGGTCGTGATCGCCGACGCGCGGCCGTAGAGCCGGCGCTCGAGCCGCTGTGACATCCGGAACAGCCGGCCCTCGGAGACCTCACCCAGCGCGACCGCGGCGTCCGGCCACAGATCGCGGATGTCCAGCACCCATGGCGCGCGGTGGCGTCGCGCCAGGATCGAGCCCACGCTCCCGACGGAGAGCGGCGGGGACGAGGCCAGGATCACGTCCGCGCGCCGCCGGAAGAGGCCGGCTGTCGCCGCGCTCGCGGCGTAGGACGCGTAGTTGATCAGGCGAGCGCGTGCCCTCTTTGACGGCGTCGCGCGCACCCAGACGTAGCTGATCTCGAAGCCGTCCATCCGCCGCCGGTCGACGAGCCGGCCTCCATAGCCCTCCGCCACGACCCCGGCCGGGTGGCTCGGGACCTCGGATATCACCTCCACCTCATGCCCTCTCTCCGACAATCCCTCCGCAAAGGCGTGGAGGCGCATCGCCCCGGCGGTGATCTCCGGAGTGAAGTACTGGCACGCGATCAGGATCCGCATCCCGAGGTCGTCCTAGCGTCGCGCCAGCTCGCCCGCGAGGCCGTCCACCACCAGGCCGATCTGCTCCTCGCTGATCATGGGGAAGAGCGGCAGCGTCACCGCGCGGCGCGCGTACTCCTCGGTCACGGGCAGCTCGACCTTCTCGTCGTAGGCCGAGAAGCGGTGCACCGGCGGATAGTGCAGGCTGGTCTGGATCCCTCGCTCGGCGAGTCCCTCCCGGACGCCGTCGCGGTCCACCCCCTCGTCGAGGACCACCGTGAACAGGTGGTTCGCGGGGGTGGCGCCGTCGAGCTCGGGCATCGCCGGCGTGACGCCGTCGAGGTCCTCCAGGCGGTCGCGATAGGCCCTGGCCGCGTCGGCGCGCGCGCGATTGTCCGCGTCGAGTCGCTCGAGACGGGCCATCGCCAGAGCGGCGCGGGGCTCGTCGATGCGGAAGTTGAATCCGAGCCTCACCACGTCGTAGCCGCTCGCGTGTCCCCGGTGGCGGTCCCAGGTCAGCGACGTCATCCCGTGCGAGCGGAGGAGCCGCGCCTCGGCGGCCAGCTGATCGTCCGAGGTGACCAGCATCCCGCCCTCGCCGACGGGCAGGTTCTTGTTGGAGAAGAAGCTGAAGGCCCCGGCCAGCCCGAACGTGCCCAGGGCGCGACCTTCGAGAGACCCGCCCAGGCCGTGCGCCGCGTCCTCGAGCAGGAGCAGGTCGCGCTCCGAGCAGAGTTCCGCCAGCTCGGCGCTCTCCCCGGGATCGCCTCCGTAGGTCATGTTCATCACGGCCTTGACCTCACTGGCTGCGTCCGCCGCGGCCGCGACCGCATCCGCCGAGAGCCATGGCCGGTCGAGCGCGGCCACGTCAGCGAAGACAGGCGTCGCCCCGGCGTAGCGGACCGCGTTGACGGTCGCCACGAAGGTGAGCGAGGGGACGACCACCCGATCCCCCGGCCCGAGCCCGGCCGCGAGGCAGATCAAGTGCAGCGCGGCGGTGCCGTTGGTCGTGGCGACGGCGTGACGGGCGCCGACGTAATCGGCGAAGCGGCGCTCCAGCTCCTCCGTCCGCGGCCCCATGCTGAGCCACCCCGAGCGGTAGGTGTCGGCGACGGCGGCGATCTCCTCCTCGCCGATCTTGACGTCGGCGAGCGGGACGCGCCAGTCAGGCATCCTCGAAGAGCTCCGGGTGCGCCTCGATCTCGGCGACCGCCCGCTCGTGCTCCCCCACCGTCCCGATGTCGAACCAGACCCCCGCCCCCGTATAGACGGCGACCTTGCGATCCGCATCGAGCATCGCCTTCACCACGTCCGGGAAGTCGAAGCGCCGTTCCGGGATCAGCTCCAGCACCTCGGGGTCATAGACGTAGACGCCCATGCTTACGTCGAAGCGCATCGTGGGCTTCTCGACGTACTCGGTCACGAAGCCGTCGTCCGACTCGATCACGCCGAGATCCACGTCCACGTTCTGGCGGTGGGTGGCGATGGTCAGCGCCCCCTCGTGCCCCCTGTGGAATCGCATCAGCTGGGCGTAGTCAAGGGTGGTCAGCACGTCCCCGTTCATCGCCAGGAATGGCTGGTCGAGACCCTCGATCCGGCGCAGGGCGCCGGCGGTACCGAGGGGCTCGTCCTCCCAGCAGTAGCGCAGTTCCACCCGGTCGGGGAGCTCGACGTGGTCCAGGTAGGCCTTGATCAGGCCCCCGAGGTGGCCGACCGAGAGGTCGATCTCGGTGAAGCCGTGTCGCGCGAGCTGGCGGATGACCAGCTCGAGGATGGGGCGCTCCGCCACCGGGACCAGGGGCTTCGGCAGCACCGTCGTGTAGGGGCGCAAGCGCGTTCCCTTGCCCCCGGCGAGGATCACCGCCCTCATCGGGTCACCCCGCGTCTCCCCCGCCGCGCCCCTCACCCGCTCCTGCCGCGCTCGGTTCCCCGCGAGGGGACGCGGCCGGGACGCTGGCCTGATCGAGCTGGAAGTTGCGGTAGTAGAGGGGCCGCTGCTCGACGTCGTCGAACATCCCGGCCCTGAGCGCTCCGGCCAGACGCACGATCGAGCCCGGTACGGTGTGCCCGGGCGCGAAGCCGAGCCGCTCACCGATCTTCGCGAAGGAGACGCGGTAATTGCGGGCGTCGACGCCCCCCTCCGTCCAGGTGACCTCGCCCTCCCCGCCGAGGGCGTCCAGCGCGGCCTCGACGATCGAGCGCTTGGTGTGGTTGCCCTCGTCGCCGCCGACGTTGAAGACCTCGCCGCGCACCCGCTCCACCGGTGCGACGAGGGCGGTGACGATCGCGGCTGAGATGTCTCCTACGTGGCAGTACGGCCTCCAGGTGTCTGCGTCGTAGACCTCGAGCTCACCCCCGAGGACCAGCTCCCGCGTGAACTCCGAGACGGTCAGGTCGAAGCGCATCCTCGGGGAGATGCCGAAGGCGGTGGCCAGGCGAAGCACGGTGGCCGCGAACGGCAGCTCCTCGGCCCTGCCGAGTATCTCTCGCTCCATCTCCACCTTGGTCTCGGCATAGAGGGAGAGCGGGTGAAGATCGTCGGTCTCCTTCGCCGGCTCCTCGTCCGGGCGCAGACCGTAGTTGCTGCAGGTGGAGGCAAAGATGAGGCGCTCCACCGCCCCGCCCCCGGCGGCCCCGAGGACGTTCCGGGCACCGCCGAGGTTGACCTCGGTGGCGAGCTCCGGGTTGCGCTTGCAGACCGGGTCGCCCACCAGCGAGGCCAGGAGTACGACGTCGCTGATGCCTTCCAGCGCCGCTCGTAAGTCGTCGGAGGAGCGCACGTCGCCGCGCACGAAGCTGAACAGCTCGTGCTCCGCCACCCCCGCGAGCGACTCGCCGTTTCCGTAGAGGAGCGAGTCCAGCACCCGCACCCGAAACCCGCGAGCGAGCAGCTCGCGAGTGAGGACCGAGCCGATGTAGCCGGCACCACCTGCGATCAGGACGTGTCGCTCCGCTGCGTTCCCGGGCATGGCGGCAATCTACGCGCTCAGGGAGACGCGGTAGGGGTCGGCGCTGGCTAGGCTGGACGACCTGATCGTGGCCCGGATCCTCGAGCGAATCAAGGCGAGCCCTCCCTACCGGGCCGCACGCACCGCCAAGGCGCGGCTCGAACGCCTGCTGTTCGAGCGCGGTGACCTCGAGGACACCGGCCAGGAGGTCCCCCTCGAGGAGCTCGGACTCGAGGATCCCGAGCGGACCCGCTACGAGGCGTCCGCCTGGAGCTTCCTGCGGCGCGCGCTTCGGCGCTGTGAGGTCCGTCCGGGCGACGTGTTCCTCGACATCGGCTCGGGCAAGGGACGCGTCGTCTGGCAGGCCGCACAGCACCCGTTCGCGCGGGTGCTCGGGGTCGAGATCGCCCCGGAGCTCAACGAGGTGGCGCGTAGGAACATCGAGCGGAACAGGGACCGGCTGGCCGCCGGGGAGATCGAGCTGATCACCGCCGATGCCAGCTCGTTCGAGATCCCCGAGGACGTCACCTTCGTCTATCTCTACAACCCCGTCAAGGGTCCGCTCCTTCGGCGGGTGCTCGCGAACATCACGGCATCCCTGGATCGCAAGCCCCGCGAGCTCACCCTGATCTACGCGAACCCTGAGCAGGAGGAGGAGGTCCTGGCGACCGGGAGGTTCGAGCTGAAGCACGTGCTCAAGGGGATCCGACCCGACGTGGAGAGGAGCAGCTGGGTCCAGATCTACTCCAGCCGCCCGGAGGCGCCGGGCGGGGGCTAGCGCCGCCGACCTCTGAGCAGGGACCGCCTCGCCAGCCGGCGCCGAGCCGATTCCGGCATCAGCCGGCCAAGCCGACGGGCGAAGTGCTCGGCCGAGGCGACCAGCGCGGCCGGATGGGGAAGCGCCCGCGCCAGGATCACATCGCTCACGGTGCGGCTCTCCTCCGCGAAGCGGAACTTGTAGCGCTCGTCGCCGAGCAGGAAGTCGAACTCCTCCGCCCCCTCCTCGAGCGCCGACTCGATCACCGCGGACTGCAGCACCAGGCCCGGCCTCGTCTCCGACCAGTCTGGGTCGAAGCCGCTATTGAAGAACGCGTATCGGGCGCCGACCCGCCAGCCGTACCAGGCCGCCACGGGAGCTCCATCCAGCTCGAGAAACCAGAGGCGAAGCCAGCCCCGCTTCAGCGCGGCGGCCGAGAAGTCGGTGTGAAAGGCCCGCGCGCGCTCGCTCCGCAGCGACGACTCAGCTGAGAAGCGCCGATCGTGGAGGCCGAAGAAGACGGCCATGTCCGCGCGGAGCTCGCCTGGGTCGTCGGTGCGTCGCAACCGCATCGAGTGCCGCTTGGCGGCGCGGCGGGCGAACCTCCGGACCTGTTGGCGCAGGTTGGAGCTGCGACTCGCTAGATAGTCGTCCCAGCTGGCGTGGCGGGACAGCTCTATGAACGGAAGGGGAGCGGAAGTACGCTCGAGCAGCCGCAGCCTGAGGCCGGTGCCGGCGGAGAGCGAGGCAAGCCAGGGCTCCTCGAGCTCGACATGATCGAGGGCGAGGATGCTCCAGGGGCTCGGGCTCGAGGCGAGCGCCTCGCCCACGGCTGCCGCGACCTCGGCCTCCTGACCTCGCTCGGCGAGCGGGTGGAAGTGATCCCCGAGGTTCGCGCCGGCGATGCGACAGACTCGCGGGTGTCCCGAGTCCGGCAGCGCAAGCGGCAGCAGCCCCTTGAGCGTTCCGTTCCCGCCCTGGAGCACGGGAACGAAGGGACTCGCGCCCTCGCCGTAGTGCTCGAACCAGCAGCGGGCCCACTCGGGGGTGAGGAAGGCGTTGCCGCGGCGCTCGGCCAGCCGCCGCCAGTCCGACTCGAATTCCGCGAGCCCATCGAGCTCTGTGACGGCGCTGATCATCTGCGCCCTTGGCGGGAGCGCTCCAGGCGCCGGCCGAGGGCAGAGGCCCGGACCCGGGCAACCGTGGGTGAACTCTTGAGGCGAAACCGCCATGGAAGATCGGCCGGAAAGACACCTATCCGCGGCCAGCGAAGCGGCTCGGCCGGACCCGGACGCATCGTGCCTGCCGCCCGATAGCCAGCGGCCCGAGCTGCCGCGACGACGCGTCGGTCGTGGTCCCCATAGGGATAGGCGAGCGAGGCGCATGGGGCGCCCAGCTCCCGGCGGCAGGTCTCGCGCGAATCGCCGAGCTCGACCGCCAAGGACTCGTCGTCGAGGTCGGTCAGGTACGGATGAGACCGGGTGTGCGATCCAACCTCCCAGCCTTCGTCGAGCAGCCCGCGCAGCTGATCCCAGCCGACGCAGCGCAGCTCACGCTCGTACTCGGTCCCGGTCCACTGATCGATGCCCGGCCAGCTCATCGGCTTCGGATCGCCGACGAAAGCCGTAGGGACGAAGATGGTGGCCGGAACCCCGAGTTCGCGCAGGATGGGGAGCGCGAGCCCGACCACGGACTGACAGCCATCATCGAAGGTGACGGCAACTCGCTTCTGCCGGGTCCCACCCAGCACCAGCTCCGAGAAGGTGACACCGCGGTAGCCCCGCCGAAGCAGGCCGGTGAGCTGCCCCCGGAGCTGCTCTGGCGACACCGCGAGGGTGGACGGCCAGTCCCGGCTGACGGCGTGGTAGCAGAGGGCAAGCGACATGGCCATCGGCGCCATTCTTGCGTCTGGCTCGGGCGCCTGATCCGCCCGTTCCATGCGCGGATAGATTCATTCCCAATGCCCGAACGGGGCCATCCCATAGAGGTCAGCACTCACACCGCAATCGCGCCCCTGGAGCGAGAGTGGGAGGAGCTTGCGCGAGGTGCCCCGCCCTTCCTGCAGCCGGGCTGGATCTCGACCTGGTGGCGGGCCTTCGGGCGGGGAGAGCCGGTCATCCTCTGCGTCCGGCGCGACGGCGACCTCGCGGGGGTGCTGCCCCTGATGCGGAGGGACGGCGTGCTCGAGTCGGCCGCGAACTGGCACACCCCCGTGTTCGGAGCCGTGACCCTGGACCGGCCGGCGGGGGCGACGCTCGCGCGCGCGCTGTTCGATCTGGCCCCGCGCCGGGTGCGCCTTGGATTCCTGGCCGGGGACGCGCCCTTTCTCCACGACCTTCGGGGAGCGGCCCGTGCGGCCGGCTACCAGGTGGCGGAGCGGGTCATGCTGCGGCCGCCATACGTCGAGGTCAGCGGCGACTGGCAGCGCTACTGGAGCACCCGCTCGCGCAACCTGCGAAAGGGCGTCAAGCGGAGGCGAAACAGGCTCCAGGAGCTTGGACAGCTCGAGCTGGAGATCGCATCCGGGGACGACGGTCTCGAGCGGCTCGAGGAGGCATTCCAGCTCGAGGCGAGCGGCTGGAAGGGTGAGCGGGGAACCGCGATCGTCTCCCGACCGGAGACCCGCCGCTTCTATGAGGAGGTGGCACGGTGGGCCGCGGAGACGGGGATGCTCCGCATCGTGACCCTGCGACTCAACGATCGTGCGGTGGCGATGCATCTATCCATCGAGGCTGGCGATGACTATTTCACGCTGAAGGTCGGCTACGACCCGGAATTTGAGAAGGCCGCGCCAAGCAAGCTGCTCGACCGGGAGATGTTGGAGCATGCCTTCAACTCCCGGCTCTCGAGCTTCGAGTTCCTCGGCGATGCCGACCCGTACAAGCTCGACTGGAGCGACCAGCAGCACGAGCGGGTCGAGCTTCAGGCGTTCGCCCGCTCACCGCGAGGCGTCATCGATCGCCTGGTCCACGCTCACGGGCGCCAGCTCGCCAGGTGGGCGCTCTCCCTGAGGCGCCGATGAAGGGCTGGCTCAGCGTCTGGACGCCGCTGCCCGTCACGGCATGGCTGCGGAGGCCGACGCGGCCACCGCCGTTTCCGCTCGCCGAGCCCGGATGCACCCTCTACGAGGAGGGGCGGGACGCGGTCTGGCATGGGATTCGCGCCCTCGGCCTCGGTGAGGGGGATGAGGTGCTCTCTCCCGCGTACCACGCAGGCCCGGACGTGGAGGCGATGGTCCGCGCGGGGATCGAGGTGTCGTTCTATGCGGGCCGTCCAAACCTGGAGCCGGACGAGGACGAGCTGCAGCGGATTCGGGGACCCCGGACCAGGGCGCTGTATCTGGTCCACTACCTCGGCTTTCCGCAGGACGCACAGCGCTGGCGTCGCTGGTGCGACGACAACGGGATGCTGCTGATCGAGGACGCAGCCCAGGCGTGGCTCAGCGAGCGCGACGGCGTCCCGGTCGGATCGTTCGGCGACCTAGCACTCTGGAGCCTCTACAAGATGGTCCCGACACCCGATGGAACCGTGGCGGTCTGCAGCCACCCGCTGTCGGGGCCAGCGGATGCGGCCGGCCTCCGAGCCGACAAGCTGATCCACATGCACGGGGCCTGGCTCGGTCAGCGCTGTGGCGGGCTGCGCCGGCTTCGCCCGCGAGACCCCGAGCCGTTCGACGCGATCGCACACTTCGACCTCGGCGACCCCGATGCGCCCCCGGCCAGGACGACCCGCTATCTGGCCAGGCGCCTGGGCGGCCCGGAGGTGGCCGGGGCGCGGCGCGACAACTACCGACAGCTGCTCCACGAGTTGGCCGACCATGTTCCCGCCCCGTTCGACTGGCTTCCTGAGGGGGCCTGCCCCTGGTTCTTCCCGGTTGAGAGCGAGGATCGCGCGGGAATGCTCCAGTTCCTGGCGTCTCGCGGGGTCGGCGCCATGGCCTTCTGGGAGCCCGCGCATCCCGCCCTCGACCACTCGGACTTCCCCGAGGCGGCTCACAGACGGGAGACCGCGGTGGCCCTGCCCGTCCACCATCAGCTTCGGCCGCGCGATGTCTTCCGAATCGCCGCCGCAGCCAGCGCCTGGTACCGGCGCTGACCAGACCCGGCCGGGTGTCTGGCATTGGTGCCGCCGGGCAGCTAGCTGTAGTTCCTAACCACGTTGTTCATCCGGGCCTCCTTGGAGGCTGGGGGTGCTCAAGCCACCCAGACCCAAGGAGGTCACCGGATGAAGCTCCACGCTAACGCCGCGCTCAGCTTGAACCAGCGCCGAAGGCTCGCAAGACGGGTCGTCGAGGAGGACTGGTCGATCAAGGCCGCAGCTCGCGCCGGCGAGACCAGCGAGAGAACGGCATCCAAGTGGGTTCGCCGCTACCGGGCCGAGGGCGAGCTCGGACTGCTCGATCGCTGCTCGGCTCCGAAGGAGGTCGCCAACAGAACCCCCGAGAGCCGCGTTCAGGTGATTGCCACCCTGAGGCGCCTGCGCTTCACAGGCCCAGAGATCGCGGAGCTGCTGGGGATGGCGCTCTCGACGGTCTCGGCGGTCCTGAGCCGGATCGGCATGGGCCGGCTCGGGCGCCTGGGCCTCGAGCCCGCCCGCCGCTACGAGCGCTCGCGGCCGGGCGAGCTGATCCACGTCGACGTCAAGAAGCTGGGGCGGATCCAGATCCCGGGCAAGCGGGTTCGGGCGGATCGCCGGCATCGCGCCCAGCGGCGCTTTGCCGACGGCCGCAAGCACGGGGTGGTCGGCTGGGAGTTCGTCCATATCGCGATTGACGACGCCACCCGGCTCGCCTACGCCGAGGTTCTCGGCGACGAGAAGGCGACCACGGCGGTCGGCTTCCTGCGCCGAGCCCTCGCCTTCTACCGGGCCCACGGGATCACGGTCGACGCCGTGATGACCGACAACGGCAGCTGCTACCGATCGACGATTCACGCCGTCGCCTGCCGGGGTTTGGGTCTTAAGCATCTAAAGACCAAGCCCTATCGCCCTCAGACCAACGGGAAGGCAGAGAGATTCATTCGGACGATGCTCGGCGGTTGGGCCTACGCAGCGCTCTATCGCGACTCCGCCGATCGGACCGCGGCGCTCTCCGGCTGGCTCAGCTACTACAACTTCGACCGAAGACACGGCTCCCTCGGTCACAGGCCGCCCGGTGCTCGCTTAACGGAGCTGAACAACCTGGTTGGGTCTTACAACTAGCGGCCACAAGGCCGCTGCATCTCGACTTGTCATGGGCGGCCGCCCGTGGCCGCGCCTGTCAGAGGCCCGGGATCCGCTCCAGCAGCTGCTCGATCGGCTGGAAGCCCCCGCCCGGCGGCGGCTCGATCTCCTGCGGCTCGCCGAGATCGGAGAGCACGGCGTCGAGGTCGAGCGCTTCGGAGCTGAGGCGAATCCGGCGAACGATCCCGTCGTCGACCCCCACCCAGACGATGGCCCGGCTGCCCTCCAGCCCGCCCGCCCCCGCCGCGGCGAGGCCGATCCTGCCCAGGTCCGCGGCGACCCGCTCAGAGTCCAGCGGCGCCTCGATCCGGTAGGCGTCCTCGCCCTCCACCTCCTCGTCACCGGCGTGGCGCGGCGCTCCGAACCAGGCGCTCGGATCGACGCCGGCCGTGCGCAGCGCGAGCGCGGCGACCCGGTCGCGCCCGACCCGGTAGTTCTCGCCGAAGAAGACGACGTAGGCGTCGCCGCCGGTCGAGACCAGGCTGCCGTCGACCCCGAATCCGGCCGCCTGCGCCTCGCCCTCCAGGTCGAAGCTGGGTATGCCGGCGCCGAGGGCGAAGGGCCCCTCGAGCTGGGCGCTGATCGGCCCCGAGGTGAGCCGCGGGTACTCCGCCTCGAGGTCGATCGAGGCCCGGCCGGAGGCCGGCACCCGGGCGATCGCCCGATCCAGCATCCGGTCGGCAGGCAGGTCCGGCGGCGGCGGGGGCTCGTCCTCGCCGCAGGAGATGAGCAGCACGGCGCAGGCCAGGGCCGCGCCCAGCGAGTAGGCCCTCAGCACCCGACGAAGAGGAGGAAGAGCAGCAGCAGGACGACGATCCCCGCGGCGACGGCGATCAGCCGGCGGCGGGCGTAGACGTCGCCGCCGCCGTAGTGACGCGTCATCCCGCCGAGTTCGGGGCGCTTCCAGCCGCCGGCCTGACGCGGCTCCTCCTCGACCGGCTCGTCGC
>JBOGZI010000003.1:0-4064 GCA_050697275.1 Solirubrobacterales bacterium
GCTCTGGGCCCATCGCGCAAAGACGGCCTGTCCAGCCTGCGTTCTCCAGAAGGCCCCCGTTCCGGTGGCCCGACGCTAGGCCGGGAGCCGGACGTCAGCCTTCGGGGGCAGTTTCATGCCCCGAGAAGCGAGCGCTTGGTCGAAAAGCGCTCCTTTCCATTGCGACCTCAACCGGTCGCTGCACCACCCCTGACGTCTCGCATCCTCCCATCTGGTTCCGAGCGCTGTCGAGCGAAGGCCGTAGGCCGAAGCGAGATCAGCGCTCGGCGCCGACCTCCTCGAGCCGGTCGATCAGCTCGGCGAGCTTCTCCGCCGGGGTCGCGAAGCCGAGCGTCTTGCGCGGGCGGCGGTTGAGCTTGTCGGCGACCTCGTCGAGCTGCTCCTGGGTCACTCCCGCGAGGCTCTTTCGCCTCGGGAAGTACTGGCGAAGGAGACCGTTCGTGTTCTCGTTCGAGCCCCGCTGCCAGGGGCTTTGGGGATCGCAGAAGTAGACGTCGACCCCGGTCCCGACGCTGAAGCGACGATGCTCCGACATCTCCGAGCCCTGGTCCCAGGTGAGCGAGCGCCGCAGCTGGGCGGGCAGGGTGGTGATGCTCGCAGCAAGCGCGTCGGCGACCCGGTTTGCGTCTGTGCCCTCGGGCAGGGCGACGAGCTGGCAGTAGCGCGTCTGGCGCTCGACCAGGGTCGCGATCGCGGCGGCGCTCTGGCGGTTGCCCATCAGGAGGTCGCCCTCCCAGTGGCCGGGAACGGCGCGGTCCTCGACCTCGGGCGGGCGCTCGGAGATCATCACCATCTCGGTGAGCTTGCCCTGGCCCTGGCGCTTTGAGGACTGCGAGCGGGCATATCGTCTTGACCGGCCTCGCCTTAGGTGCCGGGTCAGCTCTCGCTTGAGCGCTCCTCGCGCCTGGACGTAGAGGGCGCGGTAGATCGTCTCGTGGGAGACATGCATCGCCTCATTGTCGGGGTAGGCGAGCCGCAGCCAGCCCGCGATCTGCTCGGGGGAGTGGTCGGCTTCGAGGCGCTCCGAGACCAGCCGGCGAAGCTCGGGAGAGAGCTCGAGCTTGGTCGGCCGCGGCCGCCGCTGCCGGCGCCAGGCCTCGCGGTCAGCGGCGTGGGCGCGGTAGCGCCGCCGGCCGCCGCAGCGGTTGATCTCACGGCCGATCGTCGTATGGGAGCGACCGAGCGCCCGGCCGATCGCGCGGTCCGACTGGCCGCGAGCGATCCCGCGCGAGATCTCCTCGCGCTCCTCGAGGCTGAGGCAGCGCTCCGCCTGCCGGCGGGCCCTGGGCCGGATGCCTCCGGTCCGGCGCAGGTGATTGCTCACGCTCCCCCGCGAGAGGCCGAGCCGGCGCCCGATCTCGCGATCGCTCAGCCCCTCCGCTCGCAGCTCCCAGATCGCCTCCTTCGTCGCCTCGCTCAGGCCGTGGCCCTTCGGCATCGCCGCACCTCCTTCGTTCGTCAGCTGGCCGCTGACTCTCTCGGGTGGTGCGGCGGCAGTTTGAATCCGCCATGCAAAGCAGCACTTCTTAATTGACGCCCCTATGCGAGAAGGACCCCAGCCGGTGCTTCGGTCGGCTGGGCGGGTCCTAAGCTGTCTGGGGCGCCCGGATAGCTCAACTGGTAGAGCACGGCTCTTGTAAAGCCGAGGCTGTGGGTTCGAGTCCCACTCCGGGCTTATGCCGGAGCTGACCTGGCGGGACGCGGCGCGAGACCGGGTCGTGATCCTGAGGCGGGGACTGATCGCCGAGACCCCAAAGGCGCTCGACGAGTACGGCTGGCGGGAGTGGGAGCTGCTCTCCACCGAGCGGGCGCTGGCCGGCGCTCCGGGATTGCGGGACGCGGCGGGGGCGGTCCACCTGGTCCAACCCGGTCCGGTGCCCGAGGCTGCCGCCGCGATCCTGGATCAGGTCGGGGCCGAATCGCTGGTCGCGCTCGGCGGCGGGCGGGTGATCGACTCGGCGAAGGCGGTCGCCGCAGTGCGCGGCGGCCTCGTGGCGGCGGTCCCGACCACCCTCTCCGGCGCACCGATGACCGCGATCCACCGGTTGCCCGCAGGCCAGGAGGGGCGCGGGGGCGTGCGTCCCGCGGTGGTGCTCGCCGATCCCGATGCGATGACCAGCGCCCCGGAGCAGCAGCTCCGCGCCACCGCGATGAACGCGCTCGCGCACGGCGCCGAGTCGCTCTACACGCCACTCGCCGACGGCCTCTCGCGCGGCGCCGCGCTGCGCGGGGCCGCGATGATCGCCCGCTCGCTCGACGCCGGTCGCACCGAGCGCGACGACTCCGAGCTGACGCTCGGCGCGCTGCTCTGCGCCTACGCCGTCGACCGGGCCGGGATCGCGCTCCACCACGTGCTCGGCCAGACGATCGTGCGGGTCTGCGGCACTCCGCACGCGGAGACCTACGCCGCCTTGCTGCCGGTGACGATGGAGGCGATGCGGGAGCGGGCGCCGGAGCGGATCGGGGCGCTCGCCGAGTCGCTCGGCACGACCCCCACGGCGATCGGGGACCGGATCGCCGACCTGGGCGGCGGCCGGCGGCGCCTCGGAGAGCTTGGAGCCGACCCCGAGCGAATCGACGAGGTGCTCGACACGGCGATGGCCCGCCCCGAGCTCTTCCGGATGACCCCGGGCGAGCTGACGCGTGAGGAGCTGCGGGCCATTCTCGAGTCGGGCTGGTAGCGCCACGCTGCCACCCGCTTGGGGCGGCCCGGTGGCGCGCCTCGCCGGGGCGCCGCTCGGGGGCGGCCCGGTCCAGCCTGTAACTGCCCCCCGCCGGGCGTGTTGTCCTCAAGGCGCGATGGATGAGGAGAGACTGCTCAGCTACCACCGCTTCACGCGCGAGCACGGGGTCAACCGCCCGATGTACGTGCTCGCTCGCGCCCTGCTGCAGGCGTTCATCCTCGTCTACTTCCGGGTCTCCCGGATCGGGCGCGAGCACGGCCGGGTGCGCGGCCCGCTGATCGTCGCCGCCAACCACCGCAGCTTCCTCGACCCCTTCGCGATCGGGATCTCGCTTCCCTGGCGGCGTCCCCTCCACTACGTCGCCAAGGTCGAGCTGTTCGAGAAGCGCTGGCAGGGCTGGCTGCTCAGCCGGCTCGGCGGCTACCCGGTGCGCCGGGGACAGTCGGACGAGCAGACCATGATCACCTCCCGCGAGGTGCTGCGGCGCGGCGGGGTGATCTGCATCTTCCCCGAGGGCACCCGGATCCGGAGCGGCTCGCTCGGCCGCCCGAAGCGCGGCTTCGGCCGCCTCGCCCTGGAGAGCGGCGCCGCGGTCCTCCCGGTCGCGGTGCACGGCACCGAGTACGTCCGCGACGGCTGGCGGATCCGCCCGCGCAAGGTCAAGGTGAGGATGGGCCGCGCCCTCACCTTCCCGATGACCGAGGACCCCTCGCCGTCCCTCGCCAACTCGGTCGGCGCCCGCATCTGGCCGGTGATCGAGCTTCAGTGGGAGTGGCTCGGGGGCCTGCCGCCGCTGCGCAAGGCGGCGGTGATCGGGGCGGGGAGCTGGGGCACCGCCGTCGCCGTGCTGCTCGCCCGCGGCGGGCTCGAGGTCCAGCTCGGCACCCGCACCCCCGAGCGCGCCGAGGAGATGGCCGAGACGCGGATGAACGAGCGCTACCTCCAGGGCATCCGGCTTCCGGACTCGCTCCGGGTGAAGCGCGCGGCGGAGATCGAGCTGGCCGGCGCGGACCTGGTCTGCCTCGCGGTCCCCTCCGCGGCACTGCCGCAGGCGGTGGGCGCGATCGGCGACCGGGTGGGCCAGCGGGCGTCAGTGCTGCTGCTCAGCAAGGGGATGGTGGCGCCGATGGCGGCGCTGCCCTCCGAGTACGTGCACGAGCGCGTTCGGGCGCGGGCGGTCGCCTCGCTGGGGGGTCCCGCCCACGCCCGGGAGGCGGTCTCCGGCACCGCCGCGCTGGTGCTCGGCACCGAGGACCCGGACCTGCGCGAGCAGCTCGGCGGCGTCTTCGACGAGGCCGGCCTTGTCTGCGAGCGCTCGGACGACGTGGTCGGCGTCGAGGTCGCCGGGGCGGCCAAGAACGCCGCGGCGCTCGCCGGCGC
>JBOGZI010000004.1:0-3349 GCA_050697275.1 Solirubrobacterales bacterium
GGGCCAGAATGCGGCTGACCCAGGACGCGCACCGCGAGGTCATCGCGCGGGGCGGGCGCGACCGCGTCCTCACCGTCGAGCACGACGACGACCTCGAAACGCTCGCGCGGCGTCTCACCAGCGGCGAGTCCCTTGAGCAGCCGGTGCAGTGATGGGCGGCCGCTGCTGGGAACCACGACCGTCACCTCGGGGCGCGACACGGCGCACTTTGTAGCGCTTCGATGCACCGATACGCTTGCCGCCGTGGCGGAAGTCGCGATCATCGTCGAGAGCTACAACGAGACCGAGCACTCCACCCCCGAGCGGCTCGCCGAGTCGCTCGGTGCGGCGACCCGAGAGTCCAAGAGGCACGGCTCCGCGCGGGTCCTGCTGGCCGACAGCGCCGGAAGCGAGCCGGTCGCACGCCTCGTCCGCGAGCGCTTCCCGCAGATCGAGCGAGTCGCGACCGGCGACTGCGGCTACGACATCGCCAAGGTGCGCACGGCCGAGGCGGCGGGCACGCCCATCGTCGCCTACCTGGACGGCGACTGCATCCCGGCGCCGGGCTGGCTGACGGAGCTGACGCGGCCGATCGTCGAGGGGCAGGCCGTGGTGACAACGGGGATGACGCGCTACGAGGGCGGCTTCCTGCCGCGCGTGGCGACGGTCCTGGACTTCGGTTTCCTGCTTCCCGCCCGCGCGCGGCCGGTCGGCTGCTACGCGTCCAACAACGCCGCCTTCCTGACCGAGAGCCTTCTGGAGGTGCGGCCGGAAGGCGAGTTGCGTTGTAACTGCTTCGCGCACAGCCAAGTGCTGGCTCGGCGGGGCACCCCCCCGCAGCTCGTCCCGACGGCACGGGTCATCCACGAGTTCCCGCCGATCCGGCCCGAGCGGCTGCGCCGCGGCTATGAGCTCGTCGCGGCCGCGCAGCAGGACCCCGAGCTGCGCGAGGCGCGCTGGCTGCGCTTCGGCCTGCTCTCAACGCCGCTGTTCCTCCTCTACAACCTCCAGCTCGATGTCCGGCGCCTGGTCTCCGGCGGCGCCGACAGCGGGCTGGGCGGAGCGCAACGCCTCGCCGCGCTGCCCGTCATCGTCGCGCTGCGCCTGATCGACCTACGCGGCATCGTCGCCGCCCTGCGCGGCCGCCCGGTTCCGGGCTGACCGCCGGGGGATCGAACCCTGACGGCTTGTCCCGGAAGCCTGGGCCCGACGCACCGCCGCGAGTCTACGATTGCGCCAGCCTCCGCTTCCCCCCGGGCGTCGATCTGATCGAGCTAACCCCACCGCTGTCGGCCGAGGACCACGTCGACGGGCCCAACCGGGCCGAGCTCGAGCTGGTCATGTACGGCGACTTCCAGTGTCCCTACTGCACCGCCGCGTACCCGATCGTGCGGCGGCTGCGCGAGCAGCTCGAGGGCCGGCTGCTCTTCGCCTTCCGGCATTTGCCGCTGCGTGAGGTCCATCCCAATGCCCAGCGCGCGGCGGAGGCCGCGGAGGCCGCCGCTGCGCAGGGGGCCTTCTGGGAGATGCACGACCGGATGTACGAGTCGCGCGGGCGGCTCTCGGGTGACGACCTGATCTCCCATGCCGGCGCGCTGGGACTCGACGCGGAGCGGGTGGCGGCCGAGCTGGATTCGGGGGTCCACGCCCCCCGGGTCGAGCGAGACGTGCAGAGCGCCCGGGTCAGCGGCGTGACAGGGACCCCCGGCTTCTTCGTCGGGGGTCGCCTGCACATGGGGAGCTTCGACGCGGGCTCGCTGTTGGCCGCGCTCGAGGCGACGGTGTAGCGCCGTCACTGCCGCGTTTGCCCGCACCGCGACCGTGAGATACTGGCGACGGGCGGCCAATCCGATCCGAGGAGGCCTGATGGCGACGACCAAGCAGAAGTCCGAGGCGGCCAAGCGCAAGTCCGGCGCGGCGAAGGAGCCCGGCTCCAAGGCCGAGCCGGACGGAGCGCGCCCGTCCGACGGCACGCTCAGCGTCACCGACAACCGCACCGGCAAGGGCTACGAGCTCGAGATCTCCGAGGGCACGATCCGCACCATGGACCTGAGGCAGATCAAGGTCTCCGAGGACGATTTCGGCCTGATGGGCTACGACCCGGCCTTCACCAACACCGCCTCCTGCCGCTCCGCGATCACCTTCATCGACGGCGAGCGGGGGATCCTCCAGCACCGCGGCATCCCGATCGAGCAGCTCAGCGAGCACTCGACCTATCTCGAGCTCGCCTACCTGCTGATCTTCGGCGAGCTGCCGACCAAGCCGCAGCTCGAGCGCTGGGTCTACGACGTCACCCACCACACCTTCGTCCACGAGGACATCAAGAAGCTCAACGAGGCGTTCCGCCACGACGCCCACCCGATGGGGATGCTGCTCGCCTCGGTCGGTGCCCTCTCGACCTTCTATCCCGACGCCAAGGACACCGAGGATCCGGAGGAGCGGTACATGGCGGCGATCAGGCTGATCGCCAAGATCCCGACACTGGCGGCCTTCGCCTACCGCCACAGCCTCGGGCTCCCCTACGTCTATCCCGACAACGAGCTCAACTACTCCGAGAACTTCCTCTCGATGCTGTTCAAGATGGAGAACACCTACGAGCCCGACCCCCGGCTCGCCAAGGCGCTCGACATCCTCTTCATCCTCCACGCCGACCACGAGCAGAACTGCTCCACCAACGCAGTGCGCTCGGTCGGCTCCTCCGGGGTCGACCCCTACTCGGCGGTCGCCGCCGGCGTGGCCGCGCTCTACGGCCCCCTGCACGGCGGGGCCAACGAGGCGGTGCTGCGGATGCTCCGCCGGATCGAGACGCCGGAGAACATCCCCGACTTCCTCGAGGGCGTCAAGAACCGCGAGGAGAAGCTGATGGGCTTCGGCCACCGGGTCTACAAGAACTACGACCCCCGGGCGAGGATCATCAAGTCACACGTCGACGAGGTACTCGCCGCGACCGGCGACAACCCCCTGCTCGACATCGCCACCGAGCTGGAGAAGCGCGCGCTCGACGACGACTACTTCACCGAGCGCAAGCTCTACCCGAACGTCGACTTCTACTCCGGCCTGATCTACGAGGCCCTGCGGATCCCGACCGAGATGTTCACGGTGATCTTCGCGATCCCGCGGACCTCGGGATGGATCGCTCAGTGGCTCGAGATGATCGACGACCCCGAGCAGAAGATCGCCCGCCCCCGGCAGATCTACACCGGCAAGCGCGACCAGGACTACATCGCGCCGTTGGACCGCACGGGTCCCGAGAAGATCACCGGTCCGCCGGCGAAGCGGCCGAAGCTGATCCGGCGCGGAGCCTAGGCGGCAAGTCGGGCGGGTCCTGTCGGCTCCGCATCCGACCCCGCGCAAGGGCGCGGGGCGGATG
>JBOGZI010000005.1:0-11375 GCA_050697275.1 Solirubrobacterales bacterium
GGGCCGATGCCCGCGCCGCACCGGCGGCGCCGCGCGATCAAGATCGCCGCCGCGGTGGCGGCCGCCCTGCTGCTGCTGGTCGGCTCCGTGTTGCTCGTCCGCCAGGTGTATTTCCTGGGCACAGACGACGAAGGGCGCGTGGCGCTCTATCGGGGGCTGCCCTACGAGCTCCCGATCGGCATCGACCTCTACTCCGAGCAGCGCGCGATCGGCGTGCAGGCCTCCATCCTCTCCGAGGATCGCCAGATGGCCGTGACGGAGCACGAGCTGCGCAGCGAGGAGGACGCGACCGACCTGATCGACGACATCGAGCAGACCGAGGGCGCGCTGCCTCCGACGCCGCCGCCAACCCCGCCAGCGGCCGCGAAGCGGCCGGCCAAGAAGGCCGCCGCGAAGAAGCAGCGGGCGCAGGCCCCTTGAGCGCCCGCAGCCGGGAACTGTTCGCGCTGGTCCCCGTCGCGCTCCTGGTCACGGCGGGGTTCACCGCGGTCTTCATCACCGAGTCCGAGGAGCTCGGCAACCTCAGCCTCCTCTACGGCGGCTACTTCCTCGCCCTCTGCGTCGCCACCCATTTCGTGATTCGCAGCCGCCTGCCCGACGCCGATCCCTTCCTCTTCCCGCTGGTGGCGCTGCTGGCCGCCTTCGGCCTCGTGATGCTCTACCGGCTCGACGAGGGGCTGGCCCGCGACCAGGCGAACTGGTTCGTGCTCGGGATCGTCCTGCTCTCCCTGACGATCTACTTCCTCGACGACTACCCGGTGCTGGAGCGCTACCGCTACGTGATCGCCCTGGTCGGCATCGGGATGCTGATCCTTCCTCGCGTCCCGGGGATCGGGGAGCAGACCAACGACGCCTTCCTCGCGGTCGAGCTCGGCCCGCTCTCCTTCCAGCCCACCGAGCTGGCCAAGATCTGCATCGTCGTCTTCCTCGCCAGCTACCTGAATGAGAGGCGCGAGGTGCTGGTCGTCGGCGCCCGCAACTTCGCCGGCATCGTGCTGCCCCCGCTCAAGCACCTCGGGCCGCTGCTGGTCGTCTGGGGCGCGGCGATGTTCATGCTCGTCTTCATCCGCGACCTGGGCAGCTCGCTGATGTTCTTCGGCGCCTTCCTGGCGATGATCTATGTCGCCACCGCCCGGATCTCGTTCGTCCTGGTCGGGATGCTGATGTTCGTGCTGGGCTCCTGGTTCTTCGCCAGCACTATCGGGCACGTCCAGGAGCGCTTCGACATCTGGCTCGATCCCTTCAACGAGGCCGAGGGTGCCGGCTTCCAGATCGCCCAGTCGCTGTTCGCACAGGCGGACGGCGGCCTCTTCGGCGAGGGTCTGGGGGGGTCCCTCGTCCAGCTGCCCCAGGTGTCGGGGAACTGCGCCGCGGACTTCCCCAACTGCGGGGCGATCCTGCCGGCCCCCCACACCGACGCGATCTACGCGGTGATCGTCAACGAGCTGGGCCTGTTCGGCGGCGCCGCGGTCGTGCTCATCTACGCGCTGATCGCCGAGCGCGGCTTCAAGACCGCGATCCTCGCCGAGGACGGGTTCTCGAAGCTGCTGGCGGCCGGGCTGACCTCGATCTTCGCCCTGCAGGCGTTCGTGATCATCGGCGGGATCACCCGCGTGATCCCCCTCACCGGCGTCACCCTCCCATTCATCAGCTACGGGGGCAGCTCGATCACCGCGAACTGCATCCTGCTCGCGCTGCTGCTGATGATCTCCGACCGGGCTCGGCGCCGCGCGCGGGTGGAGCAGGAGGCGGCGGTCCCGTGAACGCCCAGATCATCAAGCTCTTCGTGCTGATCGCGGCGCTCTACGCGCTGCTCTTCGGCTTCACCAGCTACTGGTCGGTCTTCGACGCCGACAACCTCGAGGCGAACACGGCGAACAAGCGACCGCTGCTCAAGGAGCAGCAGATCCACCGCGGCGACATCCTCGCCCACGACGAGCGCACGGTGATCGCCCGCTCCCAGCCCCGCGGCGAGGGCGGGGATCGGATCTTCGTCCGCAACTACCCCGAGGGCGAGCTCTACGGCAATCCGATCGGCTACAGCTTCGTCCAGCGCGGCCGCGTCGGGACCGAGCTGTCCCACAACGACGAGCTGGTCGGCAACAAGACGGAGTTCCTCTCGATCGTCGACGAGCTCCGCGGCGCCGCCCAGGAGGGCGACACCCTGGTCTCATCGATCGACCCCGAAGCCCAGAGGACGGCCACCGAGGCCCTCGGCGGCCAGAACGGCTCGGTGGTGGCGATCGTCCCCGAGACCGGGGAGATCCGGGCGATGGTCAGCGTCCCGCCCTATGACCCCAATGAGGTCGACAGCGCCGAGGGGTTCAAGCGGCTCAACACCGACCGCAACGCGCCACTGCTCAACCGCGCCACCCAGGCCGGCTACCAGCCCGGCTCGACGATGAAGGTGGTGACCGCGACCGCCGCCCTGGACAGCGGCGAGTTCGAGCCCGATTCGACGCTCAGCGGCCGCTCGCCGGTGGAGATCTCGGGGGTCCCGCTCCAGAACGCCGGCGGCGAGCAGTTCGGCGAGATCCCGATGACCGAGGCGCTGACCAATTCGGTCAACACCTGGTGGGCCCAGGTGGGCGAGGAGCTGGGCACGGACACGATGTACAAGTACATGGACCGCTTCGGCTTCAACCGGAAGCCGCCGCTCGACTATCCGAGCTTTCAGCTGGCCGAGTCGGGCGAGTTCGCGGATGGCAGGCTGCTCGGCCCCGACTCTGACCAGATCGACGTCGGGCGCATGGCGATCGGCCAGGACAAGCTCAACGTGACCCCGCTGCAGATGGCGATGGTCGTCGCCGCGGTCGCCAACGACGGCGAGCTGATGGAGCCGCGGCTGTGGTCGAAGGTGATCGACACCGACGGCCGTGAGGAGAGGCTGGACCCCGATCGCCAGAGCCGGGTGATGAGCAGCGACACCGCCAACACCCTCGCCGAGATGATGACCGACGTCGTCAACGAGGGAACCGGTACCGCCGCCGCCCTCTCCGGGATCGACGTCGCCGGCAAGACCGGAACGGCGGAGATCGACATCGACGCCGGCATCAACCAGGCCTGGTTCCTCGGCTTCGCGCCGGCCGGCGACCCGCAGATCGCGGTCTCCGCCACGGTAGAACGCACCAGCGGCTTCGGCGGGACGGAGGCGGCGCCGATCGCCAAGCAGGTGATGGAGGTTCTGCTCGGCGAGGAAGGCGGCTGATGGCCAAGGTCGCCGACGGGACGGTGGTGGACGAGCGCTACCGCCTGACGCGCAAGATCGGCTCGGGCGGGATGGCGGACGTCTGGCTGGCGGACGACCTGGAGCTGGACCGGCGGGTCGCGATCAAGGTCCTGCACGACCGCTTCGCGCAGGACAAGGAGTTCGTCGAGCGCTTCCGGCGCGAGGCGCAGTCGGCGGCCGGCCTGCAGCACCCCAACGTGGTCAGCATCTTCGACCGCGGCGAGTTCGGGGACACCTACTTCATCGCGATGGAGTACGTGGACGGGCCCTCGTTCAAGGACCTGGTCAAGGGCGGGATGAGCACCAAGGACGCGATCAACTTCACCCGTCAGATCCTCAACGCCGCCCGCTTCGCTCACCGCAAGGGCATCGTCCACCGTGACCTGAAGCCCCAGAACGTCCTGATCGACGACGAGGGCCGGGCGCGGGTGGCGGACTTCGGCATCGCGCGGGGCGAGAGCTCGGACATCACCGCCACCGGCTCCGTGATGGGCACCGCCCAGTACCTCTCCCCGGAGCAGGCCCAGGGGAAGCCGACCACCCCACGCTCCGACATCTACTCGATCGGGGTGATCCTCTACGAGGCGCTCACCGGCAGGGTCCCCTTCCACGGCGAGAGCGCCGTGGCGGTCGCCCTGAAGCAGGTCTCCGAGGCGCCGCGGCGCCCGAGCGCGATCAATCCCAACGTGCCGCCCGCGCTCGACGCGGTGGTGATGCGCGCCCTGGCCAAGGACCCCGATGCCCGCTTCAAGGACGCGGACGCCTTCCTGAAGGGGCTCGAGGCGGCCGAGAAGGCGCCGGATCAGCCGCGGCCGGAGGACACCGCCGCCTTCGCCGCCGTCTCGCCCGCCGGCGAGCGGACCGACCTCCCCGAGCCCGAGGAGGAGAGGGATGAGGAGGAGCGGCGCAGCTCCAGGCGGCACTGGTTCCTTCTCGCCCTGCTGGTGGCCGGGGTTGCGGCGCTGGTCGCCTTCGCCCTCACCCGGCCGGGTCAAGTCGCGATCCCCGACGTGGTCACCTCCTGCTCGCCGCCGGGCTGCGAGATCGGCGTCGCCCAGGAGCGCCTCGAGGCCGAGGGGCTGGAGGTCGACCGGAAGGACGTGCCCAATCAGGCGCCCGCCGGCATCGTGCTGGAGCAGGACCCCGTCGCGGGCACGGAGATCGACGAGGGCTCGACCGTGACCCTGACGGTCAGCTCCGGGCCCCGTACCGTCGAGGTCCCGGACCTGAGCGGCCAGACCGAACCCCAGGCGACGGAGGCGCTCGAGGAACTCGGCCTGCAGGTGACGCCCGGCTTCGCCTTCTCCGACACGGTTCCGGCGGACCGCGTGATCGGCACGGAGCCGGCGGCCGGGACCCTGATCCAGACCGGGCAGCCTGTGCAGCTGCTGATCTCCCGCGGCTCGAACAAGGTGGAGGTCCCGGACGTGGTCGGTCTCGACGATGAGGCGGCCCTCAACGCTCTGCAGAGCGCGGAGCTGGTCGGCACGCCCGTCTCCCGCGAGAGCGACGAGCCCGCGGGCGAGGTGCTGGCCCAGAGCCCGACGGCGGGGCAGATGGTGGAGCGGGGATCCACGGTGACGGTGTTCGTCTCGACCGGGGCGGTCAACGTCCCGGGCGTGGTCGGGCAGCCGCGCCGGGCGGCGGTGACCGCGCTGAAGCGGGCCGGCTTCTCCCCGGCCGTCACCGAGGAGCCGACCAGCGACCCGGCGCAGGTCGGCAGGGTGATCGCCCAGTTCCCGCCCGGCGGCTCGCGCGGTCAGCGGGGGGACACGGTGACGATCACGGTGGGGATCGCGACCACGACCACGCCATGAGGGTCGCGGTCCTGGGCGGCGGGACCTCGAGCGAGCACGACGTCTCGTTGCGCTCGGCCGCCTCGGTGGCGAACGGCCTGCGCGAGGCGGGGCACGAGCCCGTCGAGGTGACCATCGGCCGCGACGGCCGCTGGCTGGCCGACGGCGAGCCCGTCGTGGTGACGCCGGCCGAGGGCCTGCTCGGCGCCGACGCCGTCTTCCCGGTCCTGCACGGTCCGGGGGGCGAGGACGGCAGCGTCCAGGGGCTGCTCGAGGTGCTCGATCTGCCCTACGTCGGCTCGGACGTCGAGGCCTCGGCGGTCTGCATGGACAAGCTCGTCTTCAAGGACCTGCTCGGGCGCTACGGGATCCCGCAGGTCGAGTTCTGCAGCGCCGGCGAGGACGGCTGGGAGGAGCGAGCCGCGTCCTTCGGCCAGCCGGTCTGGGTGAAGCCGGCGCGGTTGGGTTCGAGCGTGGGCATCTCCCCGGCCGGCGCGCCGCAGGAGCTGAGCCGCGCGGTCGAGGCGGCGCGCCGCCACGACCCGAAGGTGATCGTCGAGGCCGCCGCCTCCGGCAAGGAGGTGGAGTGCTCACTGCTCGGCAACGACGACCCGCTCGCCTCGGTCCCGGGGGAGATCGTCACCCGGGCGTCGGACTGGTACGACTTCGAGGCCAAGTACGCGGAGGGGGGGATGGAGCTGGTGGTGCCCGCCGGGATCTCCGAAGGCGCCCGCGAGCGGGTGCGGGAGCTGGCGCGCGCGGTGTTCACGCTCTGTGGCTGCAGCGGGCTGGCGCGCTGCGACTTCTTCGTCGACGGGGAGGAGGTGCTCGTCAACGAGCTCAACACGATCCCCGGCTTCACCGAGACCAGCGTCTACGGAAAGCTGCTGGAGGCGGACGGGATCGGCTACCCGGAGCTCTGCGACCGGCTCGTCCAGCTCGCGGTCGAGCGCTACGAGCGGAATCGCGCATACGAGTTCTAGGGACGGCTTCGCCATAAGCCCGCCACCTCCTCGGCCTTCGGCCTGCGGGGGTGCGGGGTTACGACGCGAGCGCCTTGGCAACCCTGAGGGTTATTCCAAGAGTCTGACGTCGCTGATCTCCATCCTGAACTGGCCGCCGCCGTCGGATGGCGGCTTGGTGATCCAGATCAGGAAGGATTGCGCGGGCTCGCCGGGCAGCTCGACCGTCTCCCTGGCGCCGCCGTTCTCGACCGTCGCCACCGGCTCTCCCCACTCCTCGAGCTGCTCGGGCGGCGGGCCGTCGCTCTCGTAGATCTCGGCGCTCCATCCCTCCGCCGGGCTGCGGATCTCCATCGTCTGCGCGGTGACGGTCTCTCCCGCGTCCAGGGCGAGGCCGACGCCGTCCTTGAACCCCCCGAAGTCCACCGTGACGTAGCGCTCGGTTGCCCATGAGCTGCCGCTGGGGTCGGAGTCGATCGCGAGTCGCTGCGTCCCGGTCTCCTCTCCCGGCGGGCTGCCGTCCGGATCGAACTCGCTCGCCGCCTCGGCAGGCAGGCGGATCTCCGTGCCGCCGCCCTCGTTGCTGCCCAGGTCCTGGAGCTCGTCACGGCCGAGGATGAGCGCCGCCACGATCAGGGCGATGCCGACGATGGCCATCGCGATGCCGGCCCCGGAGCGCCCGCCGGTCAGCGGTCGCCGCGAGCGGGGGACGGATTCGAGCACGCTGGTCGCCTCGCCGGTCGTGCCGCCGTGACGCGCCGCCTCGATCTCGAGGGTCGCCTCCAGGTCCCGAACCATCTCGGCTACCGAGCCGTAGCGGTCGCGCGAGTCCTTTGCGGTGGCGCGCTCGACCACGGCCGCGACCGCCGCGGAGACGTCCGGCCGCTGCGCCTGCACGTCGGGCATCGGGTCGTTGACGTGCTTCATCGCGACCGCGACCTGGCTCTCGGCCCGGTACGGGACGTCCCCCGTGAGCATCTCGTAGAGCACCACCCCGAGCGAGTAGACGTCTGATCGCTCGTCGACGTTCTCGCCCATCGCCTGCTCGGGCGAGACGTAGTCGGTTGTGCCGAGCACCCGGCCCGTGGCGGTCAGGCCCTCCGCCTCGAGCGAACGCGCGATCCCGAAGTCGGTCACCCGGGCGCGGCCATCCGCGTCGAGCAGCACGTTCTGGGGCTTGACGTCCCGGTGGACCAGCTTGCGTCCGTGAGCGGCGGTGAGTCCGCGGCCGATCTCGATCGCGTAGGCGACCGCCTCGTCGACGGAGAGGCCGCCCTCGCCCTGGATCCGCCGCTTCAGGGTCTCCCCCTCGACGTACTCGAAGACGATGTAGGGCCTTCCCCCGTCCTCGCCCGCGTCGATCACCCCGACGAGGTTGGGGTGGGAGAGCCGCGCGGCGGTGCGGGCTTCCCGTCGGAATCGCTCCAGCTGATCGGCCTCCTCGGAGATCTCCCGATGCAGCAGCTTGATCGCCACGGGGCGGTCGAGGACCTCGTCCTGGGCGAGGTAGACCGTCGACATGCCGCCCGAGCCGAGCTTCGACGCGAGCCGGTAGCGGCCGGATAGGACTGTCACGTTCGCGGATTCGATCGCCGTGGGCCTTTGCTCTACCTGTATTTTCGCCTGTAGCGGACGCCCCGCTGAGAGCTTCCACCCCAATCATGCCTGCCCAGGTCCGCTTCTACACCGATCCCGCCTGTTCCTGGTCGTGGGGGGGCGAGCCGGCGCTGCGCCGGCTGATCTGGGAATTCGACGGTGAGCTCGAGTTCGTCTGGGTGATGGGAGGGCTGGCGCGCCGCTACGGGAAGGGATACGAGGACACCCAGGGCGGGATCGGGCGGGGACCCGACTGCTTCGCCGATCTGATCTCCCACTGGCTCGACGTCACGGCGGAGACGGAGATGCCGAGCGATCCCAGGATCTGGACGGAGAACCCGCTCAGCAGCACCTATCCGGGCTGCCAGGCGGTGAAGGCGGCCGCCGAGCAGGGGTGGGAGGCCGGCTACCGGTACCTGCGGCGCCTGCGCGAGGGGATCATGGTCGGCCGCCGACGCCTCGATCACGCTGAAGCACTGGTTGCGGAGGCCGGGCCGGCGGGGCTCGACCGCGAGCGGTTCGAGATCGACCTGCGCTCCAATGCGATCACCGAGGCCTTCGGCGCCGACCTCGAGGAGGTCCGCAGCCCGCCGCCGGAGGCGGTCGAGGCCGGCGCGGTCGCCCGCACCGAGGGAAAGGAGCGGATCAGCTTCCCGTCGGCCCTGTTCGTCGGGGAGGACGGCGCTCGCCACGGCGTCTGGGGCGCACGCTCCCACCCGGCGCTGCACGAGGCGGCCCTGGCGAGCGGCGCGAAGCAGGTGAACGAGGGCAGCCTGCCGCCCCTGGAGGCGATCCGGCGCTTCGGCAGGTGCGCCACCCGGGAGCTGGTGGTGCTCGCCGACCGGCCCAGGCCGGTGATCGAGGCCGAGCTCTGGACACTCGCCAGGGACTGGAGGCTGAAGCCGATACCCGCTCTCACCGGCACCCTCTGGGAGCCGGCTTAAGCTCGAGCCTGTCGCGCGAAGACCAGAGGCGTCGCGCCTCAGGCCGACCCCAGCAAGGCGCGTTCGAGCTCGAGGAGCTCGTCTGTGACGGCGATCGGCTCGGTCGCAATCGCCAGGTGCTTGACCCCGGCGATCTCGGCCACCGGCCAGCCGCGGCCGCGGGCATCGGCTGCGCTCTCCCCGTAGGGCTCGCCGCTGAGGAGGAGATAGGCGCACGGGCGTGCCTCCCAACCTTCGGGCACGGGCACCGTCGCATCGAAGTAGGAGAGCGGAAGCCGAGGCATCTCGTCCTCGAGGGCCCCGCGCAAGCGATCGTCCGGGACGAGCTCGCGCATCTCCTGCTCGCCGAACCAGCTCGACCATGGCGGCAGCAGACCGTCACTGGCGAGCCCCCGCAGCGAGTCCATCAATTCCGACGGGGCCAGGTTCACGCCGCCGCTCGGGGGCGGCAAGAACGAGTCGGCGAAGACCAGCGCTGCGACCTCGGGGGTGAGGGCGTCAGCGATCGCTGGCAACAGGGGGCCGGCGCCGCTGTGGCCGGCGAGGACGATCGGACCCGGGGTCCTGGTGGTGGCGGCGCGAACGGCCTCCGGGACGTGACGCCACTGCGGCGCCTCGGCGCGAGCGACCTCGAGCAGCGAGGGGACGATGGCCTGGCGCCCCCGCCGCTCGAGCTCACGGGCGACCTGCGACCAGGCCGTCGGCCCGACCAGCGGGCTGTGCAGGAGCACGAAGACCGGATCGCGCTCTGGACCAGGCACCGGCGGAGTATGTCGCGTGCCGCCGCGGCACGGTGGGGTGGTCGTCGACCGGCTGGCCTCGCGTGCCCTTGCGATCGCACTCCGCGGAGAAGCGGAAGTCGCCGGAGCCTAGTTGCGGGCCAGCTGTCGAGCCCTATCGGTGACCGCCCCGATCCGCTTCGCCTCCGGGTGGTGGACGCGGAGCAGCTTCAGCGCGGCGTCCTCGTCGCCGGACGCGACCACGACGCAGAACCCGCAGCCCAGGTTGAAGACCTCGTGCATCTCCTCTTCGCCGACCTGGCCCAACTCTCGGATCAGCTCGAAGACCGGCGGCACCGGCAGCGGGTCGTCGATCTGGTAGCCCACCTCGGCCTCGAGCCGGAGCAGGTTGCCGAGCCCGCCCGAGGTGATGTGGGCGAGCCCGCGCACGTCCACCTCGGAGCCGAGCAGCTCGAGCACCGGCTTGACGTAGATCGCGGTCGGCTCCAGCAGAACCTCGCCGAGCGGCCTGCCGAGGCGGTCGTCGTCCAGCGGCACCTGCTCGAGCGCCGAGCGGGCGAGGGTGTAGCCGTTCGAGTGCAGTCCCGTCGAGGGGAGCCCGATCACCGGGTCCCCGGGCTCGATCGCGGCGCCGGTGACGAGGGAGTCGAGCGCGACGACGCCGAAGCCCGCCCCGGCCAGGTCGACCCCGCGGATCAGCTCGCCGAGCTGGGCCAGCTCCCCGCCGACGATCTCGATCCCGGCCTGCTCCGCGCCGGACGCCAGACCCCGCCCGAGCGCCGCAGCGACCTCGGGGTCGGCGCGGTCCACCGCCAGGTAGTCGACCATCGCCAGCGGCTCCGCGCCGACGCAGATCAGGTCGTTGACGTTCATCGCCACGCAGTCGATTCCGACCGTGTCCCAGCGCCCGAGTTGCTCGGCGACCAGCAGCTTGGTGCCGACCCCGTCGGTGGTCAGCGCCACGCCGGTGCGCTCGTCGATGCGCACGACGTTCGCGTAGTGCCCGCTGGCCAGCACCTGGCGGCTCTCGCCACGGGGGCCGGCCGCCAGCGCCTCGACCAGCGCCGCCACCGCGGCGTCGCCCGCCCCCTGGCTGACGCCGGCGCGCGAGTAGGCCTCTCCGTTCAAGCCGGGCGCTCCTCGACGCTCCCGGGGTCGCCGCCCGGGCGGTCGGAGGTGGCCGGGGGCCCGCTGCCGTCCGGGCCGGCGCTCCAGCGCTCCGATCCATCCGCGGAGGCGCCGTCGTGCGAGCCGGGCATCAGTCCGGCGAGCGCGGGATGGCCGGACCGCCGCCGACGCAGCCGCCACAGCACCAGCCCCGCGAGCCCGGCGCGGTAGGCGGCGTAGGGCCAGAGCGCGCTGTCGCGCTCGACCAGCCGGATCAGCGCCTGGGAGGCGAGGGTGGAGGCGAAGGAGACCGCGGTGCCGGCCGCGAAGCCGGGCACCTGCTCGCGCGGCAGGCCACGCCGCCGCAGCCGGGCACCCTTGAGCGCCGCGGCCGCGACGATCACGGGAAGCGCCACGGTGCGCGAGAGCATGTTCGCATGCTGCCGGGTGAAGCCACGCCAGCGGGCGGCGGTCAGGGTGGCGCCGTTTCGCGAGATCCCGGGAGCGAGGGCGGCCGCCTGCGCCAGGCCGAGGGCTAGTCCGTCGGCGGGGCCCGCCCGCTCCCGGGCCCGGCGTTGGGGAACGCGGTCGGCGAGCGCCATCGCCGCGGCGCCGATCAGCAGCCCGAGCGCGGTCGGGAGCGGTCCTCCGAGACGGCGCTCGATCGGTCGCTCGAGGGCCAGGCCGAGGATCGCCGGGGGAAGCGAGGAGAGGGCGAGGACGATGGCCTTGCGCTGGTCGAAGGAGCGCAGCTCGTCGGCGATCACCTGTCGCTGGCCGACCAGCAGCGCCGCCGCCGCGCCGGCGTGAAGCGCCACCTCGAAGCTCTTGCGCAGCTCGGGATCCTGACGCTCCCAGTCCCAGCCCGCGAGCCAGGGCAGGAGCGTCAGATGCGCGGAGCTGGAGACCGGCAGCAGCTCGGCCGGGCCCTGGACGGCACCCAGCGCCATCGCGCGCGAGGGCGGCATCGCGACCGGCGAGCCGGCCTGGGCCGTCCGCGC
>JBOGZI010000006.1:0-4611 GCA_050697275.1 Solirubrobacterales bacterium
CGATGAAGAAGTTGTCCTTCCCCGACCCGTTCAGGTTGGCCCGGCCGATCGAGGTGCCTCCGGCGGTCCCCTGGCCGCCGAAGTTCGCCCAGTAGACGAAGGCCTGGGCTCCGGAGGCCGCCACGGCGCCGATGGCGAGTGCCGCGGCCGTGGCCAGGATCACCGCAAGCGGGCGTCCGGCCGGGTGCCCAGGAGAGCGCCTCATTCGCTTCCCCTGAACTTCTTGATGCTCTTCCGGCTGACGCGCAGCCGCTGGGTCAGCAGCCGCTGGTCGTCGACGTTGACGCGCATGGTCGCCTTCCGCCGGCCCCGCTTCAGCAGGGAACGTCCGCGCTTGCTCAGCTGCAAGCTGAAGTCCTGGCTCTCGTTGAACGGCACCTCGCCCGCGACCGAAGCCAGGGTGACGAACCCCTTCTTGCTCCGCCCGGCCTTCTTCCTCCGCGCGGCCTTCTTCCTCCGCGCGACCAGATCGGCGAACACCTCGCAGGTCCGCGCGCCGGTCAGCGGGCAGTCGACGGTGAAGCTCGCGAACCCGGTCCGCGTCACCGTCGTCGGGGTGGTGTTGAAGCTGCCTCGCTGCAGCGGATGCGGAGGATTCGGCGGCGGCGCCGGCGGCAGCGGCGCGATCGGCATTGGCGGAACCTCCGGAGTCATGTCGGTCGCCTCCGCGACGATCCCGTCCACGTTCGCGCCGATCACCACCGCGCGCAGCCTGAAGCCGCGGTCCGCGTCGCTGATGGTGTAGGTCTGTCCGCCGGGCGGCCCCCGTTCGCCGGCGATGTCGCCGCAGCTCGCGGCCTTGTCGGTGCCGCAGCGCTGCCAGCGCCAGGAGAGGCGTGGGTCGGGACTGCCGGTCCAGTCTCCGGGGTCGAGCGCCAGGCCGGAGCCGACGGTCGCCATCCCGGCGATCTCAGGGGAGCTGGTGTTGGTGGGCGGCATGCACGGGGGAGTGTTGAGGTCGCCGAGTCGCTGGACGCGGTGATTGCCGGAATCGGCGACGAAGACGTTGCCGTCGCAGTCGGCGGCGAGCCCGTAGGGAGATTCGAACTGCCCGACGGCCGTCCCAGGTCCTCCCTCCGTCTGGATGATCGCCCCGGTGTCGTCGAGCTTGAAGAACTGGTCGCTGCCTCGCGCCGTGATCCACATGCGGTCGGCGAGGATCGGCCCGGGAAGCAGCTCCAAGGCGTGATGGAGGCCCGCCGGGTCGCTGAGGCCTGCGGTCTGGGAGATGAAGGCGCCGGTCGGGGAGAGGCGCTGCATCCGGTTGTTGTTGCCGTCGGCGACGTAGATGTCGCCGATGGGATCGAGGGTGACGTCCTGGGGATTGTTGAACTCGCCCGGCCCGTTGCCCGGGCCCCCGCCGGGCTTGCCGTAGACGTTCAGCAGCGTCCCGTCGGGGGCGAACTTGGAGACGATCTCCTTGTCGGTGGCGTTGTCGGTCACGTAGACGTGGCCGGCGGCGTCGACGTCAACTCCGACGGGGTTGCCGAAGGCGCCGAAATCGAGCAGGAAGGAGCCGTCGGGAGCGAGCTTCTGCACGTGACCGTTCTGGTCGGCGACGTAGATGTTCGGGTCGTCGGTCTGGATCTTCGGGTTGTCGACCGCGACCCCGGTGGGCACCGAGAGGTTGGTGCCGCCCGGGATCGAGGGGCCGATCTGACCGAGGAACGAGCCCTGGATCACTCCTCCGACCAGGGAGAAGGCGATCTTCTGGATCCTGGAGTTGCCGCTGTCGGCCACGTAGACGACCCCGTTCTGATCGACCGCGACTCCGAGCGGGTCGTCGAATTGGCCCGGGCCGGTGCCGGCGCTGCCGAACGCCGTGTAGCAGTGCGGATCGGGGGGCGGCGGGGGATCGGCGCAGACGGGCGATACCGCGCCGGCGGCGGGCGCGATCGCCAGGGCGGCGAGCATCACCGCAGCGAGCGAGAGACCTAGCGCGCCTGTCCGCAGTCGACGGCTCACGGCTTGTCGTCGAGGAAGGTCGTGGTCGTGTCGTCGTTGATCGTCCCGACCAGCTCCGGCTCGCTGCCGTCGTTGAACTGGCGGTAGACGTTGCGGCCCTTGATCGAGTCGTCGGCGCTGAGCGGCGCCTCGATGTCGCTCAGCTGCGGGAAGGCGAAGAAGCGCTGCTCCGGGTCGAAGGCGCTGAAGGGGCCGATCGGAGACTCGTAGTTGTCGTCGAAGAAGCTGATCCCGTAGCGCGCCAGGATCCCGTTCTTCCAGCGTCCCTGCGGCTGGTTCGCCGTGTAGGGCCCGACGGTCGGCGCCGTGGTCGGCGGCCCGAAGGGAACCTCCCCGCCCCCGGGGATGAAGGAGAGCTGGTTGTGCCAGGGGCCGCCGGCCCCGCCGGGGATCTCCGGGTCGGTGGCGAGCGGGATGTCCCCGGTCTGCGCGCCGATGTGGAAGACCTCGAGGAAGGTGAGCTCGATGAAGAAGTAGAGCTCGAGCTCGATCCCGACGATGTGGCTGAACATCAGCCCGATCTCGTCGGGCGTCTGCTTGAGCGGCTGCAGGTTGGGGCTGACCGGGCTCTGCTCGACCAGCGGCAGGGTCGTGTTCGTGTTGCCGGAGCCGCTCGCGGTCGCCGAGGTGACGTTGAAGGGGTGGTTGTCGATCGTGGCGCCGTCGAGCGTCACGGTGACCGGGAAGCCGACCGCGAGGCCGGGGCCGAAGCCGAAGCTGCCGCCGACCTCCGAGAGCGCCTCGTTGAACCCGTAGATGACGTCGAGGAAGGGGATGTCGGCGAACAGCGGGACGATGCTGAAGTTGAACCCGAGCTGCGGGATGATCTTGTTGCTGGGGGCGCCCTGGACCGTCTTGCCGGGCGGCTGCAGCCAGGGATCGTTGACGAAGTCGACCATCCCGGTGCCGGCGAACTCCGGCTTGGCCTTGCCTGTCTTCGGGCCGCCCTTGGATGTCGAGGTGTTCTGGCCCTCGTCGATCGACTCCGACCCGTCGCTGTCGCTGTGGAAGGTGGACATCTCGAGGTCGTTGGGGTTGCCCTCGGCCTGTCCTCCGCCGCCGCCCTCGAGCAGGTACTCGATCAGGTCGATGATCAGGTCGATCACGTTGATGTCGATCCCGGCGTCGAAGTCGATCAGCTTCTTCTTCGTGAAGACCAGGTTGAGGTCGACCTCGACGTCGAAGTCGATCTCGAAGTCGATCCCGTACTGGAAGCCGCCGCGGATGTCGTGGTCGCCAAGCACCAGGGTGCCGCTCCCCGGCTGGCCGACCGGCGGGATCACGTAGCTGGTGGAGGCGTCGGTGTCGGCCTCGAACGCCCAGGAGGGACCGCAGATGCCGATGAACGCCGAGTGGAAGATCCCGGTGTAGATCTTCAGGAACTCGAAGTTGACACTCTTGTCGAGGAAGGTCCCGGTCGCGCTGTTGAGATTGGTGCCGGCCCGGAGAGTCCCCAGCCAGCCGAAGATCGGAAAGCCGTCGTTGAGGTTGAGCTCGCCGCTTCCCGGCGAGTCGGTGGTGATGTGGGTGGGGATTATGTTCGGCATCTCGACTCCCTCTAGACCGGGGTCCCGACCACGATCGCGGTCGAGCCGTCCGTGTACTCGACCTGGAAGGCGAGCCGGCCGCGGCGGTCCACCTGGTCGGCGCTCCAGCCGGTATTGATTGCCAAGAGGCGCTTGCCGCCCACCTTGTCCCCGGTCTCGAGGATGCGGCGGCGCTGGTTCCCGTCGACGACCAGCAGCTCCATCGCCTTCTTCCCGATCGCCCGGTAGTAGAGGAGCCCGTCGGGTCCGAAGATCGGCGCCGAGATGGTCTTGGCGCGCTCGCTGCGACCCTTGCTGTCGCCGCTGCGGGCGATCCGGGTCGAGCGCCCCTTGCGGTGCCGGTGCAGGGCCAGGTGGTTGGAGCGCTTGTGAACGACCGTGGCGGCTTCCCCCTTGCGGGTGATCCGGGGTCCGACGAAGGCCTCGCCGCGGATCACCCTCTTCTTCTTGGATGGCTTCAGCAGCTTGGACCCGACCAGCAGCCGAGTGCCCTTGCGGCTCTTCTTGATCCGCCCGACCAGGAAGCCAGAGGGCTCGTTGCTGAGGTCGCGGCGGGCGCGGTCCTTCGGCTGGCGACCGAAGACCTGCTGGATATAGCGGTCGCCGCGGCGGTCCACCAGGCCGAGCCGCGTCAGGATCGCGCGGCTGTTGGGGATCCGCTGGCCGGTGCGAAGCAGCTGCCGGCCCTTCTCGCGGCGGCCCTTGGGCAGCAGGAAAAGCCCCTGCCTGGCCTCTCCCGGCAGCGTGTAGGCCGCTACGAGCAGGACCTGGTTCTTGTCGTCGAGGTCGATGCTGCCGAAGTGGCCGCTGTAGCGGCCCTGCGGGCCCGGGATCCGGTCGGTGGGCCCGATCAGCTGCTCGAGCTCCTTGCCGCGCCACTGGACCCAGACCGACTCGAGGAACTTCTTGCCGCGGATCACGGTGACGTAGGCGCCGGAGCGGTTGGTGTCCCCGGCCGCGATCGCCTCGACCACGACCCCGTTCGGCAGCGTCTGGCCGGTCTGCACGATCAGCTGCGGCTTCGCCGAGCCTGGCTTGCGGTGCCGGCCGATGCGCATGCGGTAGACGGCCCGCCCGCCGCCGCTGGGCAGGGCGTGGA
>JBOGZI010000007.1:0-12174 GCA_050697275.1 Solirubrobacterales bacterium
GCCCTCGGCCGGCTGGGGCGGCGCCCGGCTCGCGCCGCGCTCGCCGGCGCCGCGATCCTGCTGGCGCTGAGCGTCGGCATCGGCACCTACAGCGGGATCGACGACGAGAATCCCAAGAGGACGCTCACGGTCGAGCAGCCCGGCGAGAGCGGCCGCGAGATCGGGCCCGGCGCGGCCCAGGGCGTGCCCGAGCAGGACTCCGCCGGGCGCGCGGCCGAGCAGGCGCCCGGGACGTCGATCGAGCCGGCTCCCGCGCCGGTTCCGCCGGTGCCCCCACAGGGCGCGCTGAAGCCCGGGAAGGAGCGGGTCCAGGAGCGAAGCGCCTCGATGACGCTCTCCACCGAGCCGGATCAGATCGACGACGTAGCCGACGGCGTGGTCGAGGTGACGGAGCGCTTCGACGGGATCGTGGTCTCCTCGAACGTCAGCACCTCGGACGGCGCGGGGCGGGCCAGCTTCGACCTGCGCATTCCGAGCCAGAACCTGCAGGCGGCGCTCGCCGAGCTCTCCGACCTCGCCGACGTCTCCGCCCGCGACGAGGGCACGCTCGACATCACCGCGCCCTTCGTCACCGCCGAAGAGCGCTTCGGCGACGCTAAGACGGAGGTCGACGCCCTGCTCGACCGGCTCTCCGAGGCCGACTCGGCCGGCGAGATCGCCTCGATCCGCGAGCAGCTGCGAAGCGCCCGCGCCGAGCTCGCGGCGGCCCGCGCGGAGCTTGGGGCGTTGAAGCAGCGGGCCGACTTCTCCAGGCTCAGCCTCACGGTGGTCGGCGAGGGCGACGGCGACGGCTGGTCGATCGGCGACGCGGTCGACGACTCCGTCGACGTGCTCGAGGCCCTGGGGGGAGCGGCCCTCGTCACCCTGGCCGTGCTTCTCCCGCTCGGTGCCATCGCCGCCCTGCTCTGGCTCGGCGCCCGAGCCCTGCGCCGCCGCGCCAGGGAGAAGGTCCTAGACGAGCGCTAGTCGCGCGGGTGGCGGCGAGCCCCGGTGTCCGCGCTCTTGCGCGGCCACCGGTGCGGAGCCGACAGGACCCGCGCGCCTACCCGCCCGCCTATTCCTCGTACGGCTCGAAGTCCGCCTTGCGCGCCCCGCAGACCGGGCAGAACCAGTCGTCCGGGATCTCCTCGAAGGCGGTGCCCGGCGGGACGCCGCCGTCCGGATCGCCCTCGTCGGGGTCGTAGATGAATCCGCACGAGGTGCAGATGTAGAGCTGCTTGGTGCCGGTTCCGGCCTCCATCGGGCGCCAATCTAGCGGGTAGGGTGCGCCGCGTGCCGCAGCCGGAGCAGAGTTGAGCGAGATCCCCGAGGCGGGAGGCGGCCCGCTGCGCGGGGAATCGGAGCGGCCCGCGACCCCCCGGCCGGCCGCCACCGTGATCCTGCTGCGGCGAGGCGGCAAGCACCGCGACCGCGACCTCGAGGTCTGCCTCGTTCAGCGCAATCCCGGGGCGAGGTTCATGCCCGGCGTCTGGGTGTTCCCCGGAGGGGCGCTCGACCCAGGCGACGGCGAGGGCGAGCCCGGGCATCGCGCCTGCGCCGCCCGGGAGCTGGCCGAGGAGGCGAGGGTCGAGGTCGAACCGGACGAGCTCGTCCCCTACTCGCGCTGGATTACCCCCAGGGTGGTTCCGATCCGCTTCGACACCCGCTTCTACCTGGCCCTGGCTCCGCCACACGCGCCACTGTGGCCGGACGGCAGCGAGACGGTCGACGCCGCCTGGTTCGCGCCGCGGCGGGCCCTCGACCTCCACGGCGAGGGGGAGCTCTCGCTGGTCTTCCCGACGATCAAGCACCTCGAGTCCCTGCTGCCCTTCGCGAACGCGGACAAGGCGCTGGAGACGGCCCGCCGGCGCGAGGTGAAGCCGGTCGAGCCCCGGGTGGTCGGCGAGGGCGACGAGCGGCGGATCGTGATCCCGGGGGAGTCCGGCCCGGACGAGGGCTGAGCGCCTTCCGCGCTAGGTGCCGCCGGGCACGCTCGGGAACGCCTCCAGCCCCGCGTTCCACGGCCCGGGCTTGATCGTCGCCAGGCCGTTCTCCTCCATCTCGTGGTGGAGCCGGTCGAAGACGCCGCCCGCCGAGCGCAGCGTCTGCTTCAGCTCGTCCGAGCCGCGCTCGCGCAGGCGCCAGAAGAAGAAGAGCTGGCGGTCCGTGATCCCGAAGTCCACCTCCGCCGGGATCCGGGTGATCCAGTCGATGAAACCCGGGCTGAACAGCTCGCGAAGCGCGACCGGGTCGTGGTCGCGCGGGACCGTGGCGATGAAGCGGCGGTTGAAGTCGATGCTCTCGAACTCCACCCGGCGGCGCGACTGGCGATCGAGCAGGTCCTCGGGGGTGTGCTCGATCGACTCGACGTTGAAGATCGGGACGACCGTGGCCAGGTCCGGCATGTGGGCCTTGGCGAGCAGCGCCCCGGGCAGAATCGCCTTGCGGCCGAAGCCGCCGACCTCCTGCTCGTCCGCGTCGCAGCAGGCGCCCCAGAAGCCGTCGGAGAGCTCCCCGGTGATCCGGTTGGTCCCGCCCGGGCAGAGGGCCGCCGGGCCACCCGCCGGATTGAGTCCGCCGACCGCGTCGTAGCGGGCGCCCCTTGACTCGGCCAGGGAGCGGACGATCTCGGCCCACTCCTTCGCCTCGGCCTTGGCGCTCACGGCGGGGCCGCTTCGACGGGCATCACGACGACGCTAGTCGACCTCGACCAGGTCGTCGCGCCCGGCGGCCTCGAGCTGGGCCTTGTAGCGGGGAAAGACCGGCTTGGTCAGCGGCACCAGCTTGAGGATCTTCGCGACCGGGCCGCTCGCCTTGATCTGCCCGCGTGCGAGCGCCACGGCCACGTTGACCTTGCCCAGCCAGAACAGGTGGGCGGTGTCCGCCTCCATGCTCATCACCACCTCCGGCTCCATCTCGGTCTCGCCGAAGTCGACCTCCCCCGGCGCGTCCTCCTGGAGACGCACCGTGATCGTCGAGGTGGGCTCGCGATAGTCGTACTGGACGATCGTGTTCGCCTTGCGGAACTTGGCAGCCAGCTCCTCGTCCTCGGCCAGCTCGGTGAAGAGCCTGCCGATCGTGTCGTAGACCTCCTGGGCGTCCTTGAAGTACGCCAACCTCGCCTCCCGGATCGGACCGGGAGATCCTATGGCTTCGCCATCAGGCGCTACGGATCGCGCGGCACGTAGGGGATCCGCCCGCCCCCGAACTCGGCCGGGAAGGGCGAGACGAAGCCGGTGCTGGCGTCGCTCGGACTCTGGCTCTGGATCGTGCAGGGGGCGAACATTCCCCAGTTCCCCTGCCCGCCGCCCGCGTTCGATGGCACGAGGGTGGACCAGTTGAAGATGCCCTCCTGGGGATCGTGGGGATCCGGGTTGCCGATCAGGATCTGGCCGTTCTGGCCCATATTGCCCGTGTTGTTGCAGTCGAAGCTCGGGAACACCTCACCCTGGCTGTTGGAGAAGGGATTGCCGATCGCGAACGGCAGCAGATAGCCGTTGCCGCGGTTGGTGCGGCTGCGGTTCTGGGCGAGCGAGATCGACTCGCCGTGGAAGATCGACATCTGCCTGGAGAGATGGCGCGGCTCCGACTGCGAGGCGATCGGGGGAAGGGCGCCCTCGGTCGCCGAAGCCGGGGTGGAGAGGAAGTCCGCGGCGACCGTCTTGTAGAAGTCGAGGTAGCGCACGATCGGGTTGAAGTTGGCCAGGAAGGGGTCGAGGGCGGCCATCACTGGGCGCAGCTGGTCCAGGAACCTCCGCGCCGCGGGCAGCCCCGTGATCGAGGCGTCGACCAGCGGGCCGAGGTTCTTGAAGAGGCGCCGCAAGTGCGGTGCGAGGCGGCGCAGGTCGTGAATGGTCGGGCTGAGGTCGCGGGCCACCGGCCTCAGGTCGCGGAACAGCGGCCCGGCCTTGGCCGCGAACTTCTCGAGCCGCTCCAGGGTGAGGCGCGACTCGATGTTGAAGGTCGGGAAGATCCTGAAGGTCTCGGCGAGCGCCTCGTCGCGGGAGGCGAGCGCCCGGAAGGTCTTGTTGGACCCGACGATCGCGCCGGCGAGAGCCTGCTCGCGGGCGGTGAGGTGTGCGAAGACGTCGCCCGTGTTGCGAACGATCTCGCGCAGCGCCTGCTCCTGCTCGCGCAGGGTGCCGAGCACGTCGCTGGCGTCCTCGGAGAAGGGGCCGAAGTTGCCGAAGGCGTCGTTCAGGTCGAGCCCGCGTCCCTCGATGGCGATCCCGGCGTTCCTCATCCAGAGCTGGAAGGACTGTCGCGTCTCCTCGTCGAGCGCCTGGAAGATCTCGTCGATCTGGACCTGCTCCTGGACCTGGGTGTCCTCGAGGTGGCCGCCCTCCTCGATCGGCTCGGCGGCGTCGTCGCCGCTCAGCTCGCCCACGTCGACGTCGTCCGTGCCGGCCTGCGCCGTCTGGGCGGTTGTGACCTCCTCGACCTCTGTGCCCTCCTCACCATTGAACTGGCTGCCGCTGGTCAGCTCGATGTAGGTCTCGCCGAGCAGGGTCTTCTGGCGCAGGATCGCCCTCGCGTCCGAGGAGATCGGCGCGTACTGGGGCTCGATCTCGATCACCGCGCGCGTCGCGTCCTCGTCGTCGGCGAGCTGGAGGTCCTTGACCTTGCCCACCGAGACGCCGCCGATCCGCACATCGGCCTCCTTCTGCAGGGTGATCGCCTCCGGGAAGTCGGCGGAGAACCGGTAGCTCTCCGGCTTGAACGGGACCGCGCCGCCGAAGGTGATCCAGAGGAAGAGCAGCAGGGCGAAGCAGGAGAGCGCGAAGCCCACCGCCACCATGATCCTGCCTATCGAGGGTGCCTGTTTCTGCATCTCCGGGTCTCTCCTACGGGTTGTCCGGCGGCTCGGCGCAGCCGGCGGCGAAGTCGGTGTTGGTGAACAGGTTGCGGAAGCCCGTGATCGACTCGAACAGGGCCTCCGTCAGCGGGTCGAGCTGGTCGACGTTGTTGAGGATCGCGGTGACCGCCTGGCAGGTGACGGTGAGGTAGACGCGGCGGTAAACGCCATGGGCGTCCTGGTTCTGGAAGGTGCTGTTGCCGACGTGCGAGAGCCAGCCCAGCCAGAAGAGGTAGCCCTCGTCGCGCCCGGCCGCGCCCGGGGCCTCCGCGCCATTCGGGTTGTAGGCGGCCATGTTGAAGAGCTTGTTGAGCTTGTTGCCGACGACCGTCAGCCGCGGGGTGGCGTTGGCGAGGTTCTCCGCCGCCGGGCGCAGGTCGCGGACCGGCTGGCGCGCCGCCCGCACGAATGGCCTGATCCGGTCCTTGAGGTCGAATCGGGTGTCCTGGGAGAGTCGCTTCAGCGAGTCGTTGATCGGCTTCAGCTTGCGCGCGAAGGGCCGCAGGTCGCGCAGCGCGGGGCCGAGCACCTCGGCGAGCTCGTTGGTCTCCGACAGGGCGATCCGCGTCTCCTGCAGGGTGGGCCCGAGCAGGCGGGTGGCGCGGCGCACGTCGAGGTCCTCGCCGGCGATCGCCGAGATCGCGGCGTTGGAGGAGTCGACGAAGGCGGCGATCTCCTCGGGCTCCTCGGCGAGCCGGCCGAAGACGAGGTTCTGGTTGTGGATCAGGTTGGCGAGGTTCTGCTTGCGCTTCGCGACCTCGCGGTTGAGGCGCGCCAGGCCGCGGTTGATCGGACCGAGGCTGCCCAGCAGCTCGCCGAGGTCCTTGCCACGGCGGTCTAGCGCGTCCCCGCCGCCGGTCAGCAGGATCCGCAGGTAGGCGCGCGTATCGGCGTCGAGCAGCTCGAGGATCTCGTCGAGGTTGATGTCGGGCGCCGTGTTGGCGACCGGAATGGTCTCGTCCTCCTCGAACTCGCCCGCCGCCTGGGTCCCCGGATCGAGCTCCAGGAACATGTCCTTGAGGCCGGTCTTCGGGCGCAGCAGGATGGTCGCGTCGCGGTAGACCGGCAGGAACTCCTGGTCGATGTCCATCGTGACCACCGCGTTGCCGTCCTCGTGCTCGACCTTGGCGATGTCACCGACCCTGACGCCGGCGACCCGGACGGTCTGCCCCTGCCCGGGGGTGACCGCCTGGGCGGTCTGCATCTCGGCCTTGAGCTGGAAGGGCCGCTCCTCGAGGACGGGGATCCGCAGCCGCTGGTTCTGGACGATGATCCAGGTGGAGACCAGCGCCACCAGGACCAGTCCGAGGATGGCGACGAAGTCGCGCAGGTGGTCTCGGATCGCCTTGGCCATCAGTTACCCACCCCCGGCAATTGGGTGTTGGCCCCGACCCCCGGCAGCAGTGAGGAGCCACCGGCTCCCGGGACCGGGACGGGCTGGCCCAGAATCCCCTCCAGCTGCCGCTGGATCCCGGGGAGCTCCTTCGGCTTGATGCCGAGCTCGCCGAGCCGATCGAGCACGCTGTCGCGGATGTCCCCGGCCTCCTCCTGCTGGCCGGACTGCTCGAGCGACGAGATCTCCATCACGTCCCGGATCAGCTGCAGGGCCTCGAAATCGGATTCGCTGAGCCCGCCGGAAGCGCTCCGCGAGCTCGCCCCGCCGCGCGGCTCGGAGGCGGGAACGGCGCCCACCGGGCTCTCCAGGTTGGGCGGGTCCTGGTTCTCGCAGGGCTGGTCGGGGCGGAAGGGGGTCTTCGCCGAGGAGTTCAGCGCGGGCTGGGCGCCGATCAGCGGGAACGTGAGGTTGGCGCCGAGCGTGTTTCCGAGCGGCAGGTCCGAGAGCTCGGGCGACTCGAAGGCGATCGTGTTGGGCCCGCCGGAGCCGAGCACGCGGAACCACTGACCCTGGGCGTCGCCCGAGCGACTCTCGCCGGAGACGCCGGTGAGGCCGTAGCCGGTCTCCTTGTAGACCTGGCCGGCGGGATCGGGCAGCCCGGGCAGCGGGGCCGCGGGGACGTCCATGTTGCCCCAGGGGACGATCACCTGGACGAAGCAGTTCGCCAGCGCCCGCGACTCCTCCAGGAAGGGCAGGGTCTCCTTGGTGAGCCGCGCCAGGCTCGGGATCGTCGGGCGCAGGTCCTTGACCAGTCCCCGCAGCTCCGGCTTGGAGACGAGCTGGCGGGCCTGGCCGATCCACGGGTTGGCGTGAGTGAGGGCGGTGTTGGCTGCCCTGGTGCCGGGCAGCGCCTCACGGGCGAAGGCGCGGAGCTGCGGGAAGGCGGCGTTCAGCTTGGCCAGCGCCGGCTCGCCCTCGGAGAGCACGCCGGGAAGCTCTTGGATCGCCAGCTCCAGGGAGTCGCTCTCGGCCGCGAAGGAGCCGGTGAAGATGCGGAAGTTGGTGACCAGGTCCTTGAGCTGCTCCTGGTTGCGGTTGAGCGCCTCGAAGGTCCCGCCGAGATTGCGGACGAAACCGGCCAGATCGCCGGGCTGGGTGCCGAGCAGCGCCTCGTTCACCTGGGCGGTCGAGCTGTAGGCGGCGGGGGAGGTCCGGAAGGACTCGCGGAAGCCCTCGCCTCCGGAGACCTTCTCGCAGGCGCCCCGGGGGGGATTGACGCCGCACAGCGCGGTGCCGAACTCCTTCAGGAAGAGCTGCAGCTTCTCGCGGACCGGAGCCTGCAGCGAGGTCAGCACCTGGTCGAACTGCACCGAGATCGAGGTCTGCTCCAGCGGGATCACCGAGCCGCTGTCGAGCTCCTCGGCGCCCGGCGTGCCCGGGTTCATGTCGACGAACAGGTTCCCCTCCAGGAAGAGGCGCGGGCGGAGCTGGAGGATGGCGTCCTCCTTGACCGGGCGCCCCTCGTCGTCGATCCTCATCGTCACCAGGGCGGCGTCCTCGCCGTCGCCGTCCCCGTCGCTGACATGCTCGACCGCGGTCACCTCGCCGACGTCCACGCCGGAGACCCGAACCGGGCTGTCGACCCGCATGCTCTGGGCGTCGGTGAAGACGGCCTTCAGCGTGTAGCCCTCTCCGGTGAACGGGATCGACTTGGTGAAAGCGAGATAGAAGCCGATCACGGTGAGCACGATCGCGATCAGCCCGATCTGCAGGGTGGAGAGGCTGCGGCTGTCGGTGGGTCGCGGGGTCATGGCGCCGCGAACTCCCTCAGTCCGCTCTGCCGCAGGAAGATGTCGGTCCGCCCGAAGGGGGCCGCACCCGGGATCCCCTCGGCGATGTTGTAGACGCCGAAGGTGGGGTTGTCGCGGTGCTGGCCCTTGGAGAGGGCCTCGCCGACGATGTAGCCGAACTGACCGGCCTGGCAGTTGGGCGCCGCCTCGGTGCCGCTCGGCCCGTAGGGGCTGCCGTGCAGGATCGGCTGCTGGACGTCGTCGTCGGGGTTGTCCGTGAAGGTGCCCGGCGCTCCGTCGGCGACTGCCTGCGGATCCACCTCCGTGGCCGGGTCAGCCGCCTGCGGGTCGAAGGCGCCGCCGACGATCGGGCTGGGCGGTGGAGCCGGCGGCGTGGTGGAGTTGCCGGCATTGCCCGCCTTCGGGTTCGGCGGCGCCGGGGGCGGCGGCTCGGGCTGGTACGGCGAGAAGGTGCCGTCGGCCTGGGACCCGGAGTTGTTGTTCAGCGGGTTGCGGGGGAAGTGGTCGGGCGTGGTGGTGCCCGGAACGCCGGGGGCGACCAGCCGCTCGGCGAGGCTGATCTGGCCGCCGCCGGGGGCGAAGACCTGGCCTGAGAAGTGCTCGGGCAGGTTCTGGAACCAGTAGTTCCAGTAGTTGCAGACCGTCTGGTAGGGCACCAGGAAGCTGCCGGCTTGCTGCACCTCGTCGAAGAGATCGCTGAGGCGGACCAGCGTGATCAGGGTCCCGGGCTCGTCCATCAGCTGCTCGAGCTCGCTCAGCACGCCCTCGAGGTCCTTGTTGGTCTGCACGGTGCGGGGCAGCACCTTCGCTCCCCGCGAGATCGCGTCGTTCAGCAGCGGCAGGGAGACGCGCAGGTCGTGGACGCCCGGGCGCAGCAGGCGGGAGAACTCGGCGAAGTCCCGCAGGAAGGGCCGCTGCACCGGGAGGGAGCGGATGCCGGTTTCAAGCGTGGGGACGCCTTCCTCGATCGTCCGGCGGAGCGACTCGGGGTCGGAGGAGATCGCGGCGAACGAGATCGCGGCGTGGGTGAAGAACTGTGCGTTGTCCTCGGCGACCGGGGCGACGATCCGCGCCGCGTCCGCGAGCTCGGGGAAGAAGTCGACCAGCTCCGTGGTCGGGTCGGCGAGGGCGCTGGAGACCGGCTTCAGGTTGTTGAAGAGCGGGTTGAGCGACTCGATCGCCTGGTTGAGGGAGGTGCCCCGGCCGGCGAACGCGCCGCCGAAGCCCTCCAACACCTTGCGGCTCGACTCGCGCGTCGCCGTGTCGAAGGTGTTGCCGATGTCGTCGAACTCTGTCTGCTGGACCTGGCGGAGCTCCTCATCGGTCTGCGGGAGCGCGATCGTCCCGCCCTCGGGCAGGGCGCCGCCCTCGCCGCGCTCGATCTCGAGGTACTTGAGCCCGAACGAGGAGCGATAGCGCACCCGCACGAGCGAGTCCTCGGGCAGTGGCTTGGCGGTCTCGTCCAGCTTCAGGTTGAGCTGGGCGTAGGCGTTCGCGGTCGCCTCCGCCCCGCCGACCCCGATGTCGGTGGTGCACGGAGAGCTCTCCCCCTCCTCGAGCTGGATCGTCTCGATCGACTCGATCACGCCGACCCGGTTGCCGCCGATCCGGACCTCGTTGTTGGGCGCCATCCGGCCCGCGTTGCACATCTCGGCCGAGACCCGGTAGACCGGGACGAAGGGCAGGCCCTGGTTGGCGTTGTAGGCCAGGAAGACGGCGACGATCACGATCAGGGTCGTGACCGCCCCGACCATGGTCGGCGACGCCGCCAGCGAGCGAGTCCTTCCCCGGCCGCCCATCAGCCCTGCTCCTGTCGTGTGTTCGCGGTGGTGGTCATGGCGCCAGCAGGAAGTCGAGGATTCCTCCGCCCGAGGAGGAGCTCGGGCCGGGGGCCGGCGGGAGGGTCGGGAGCGGATTGCCCAGATCGGGCAGCGGGGGCAGGGGCGCCTTCGGGGGCAGGCCGAGGATCTCGCGGATCTCCTTCGGGGTGAGGTCCTCGATCGGGTCGGTCGGCTTGCCGCCGGGCTGCTGCTTGCCGCCGACCGGCTCCTGGACGGTGGGGGCGGTGCTCTGGCTCTGGAGCCCGGCCCGCGGGGCGCCGTCCGGATCGCAGATCCCGGTGTTGGTGCTGCCACTCGCTACCGGCGCCGAGCAGACGCTCGGGTGGTACGGCGGCAGGGTTGTCGAGCCGAGCCGGGTGGTGCCGCCGGGCCCGATCGTCCCGGGCGTGATCCCCGGCTGGTAGTCGCCGAGCACAGAGACGCAGTGGGCCGCTTCGCGGATGTCCTGGGTGTTGCCCGCGCCGACCGCGGTCCGCTTCGGCCAGCCGCCGTGGTCGCCGGCGGCGCCCTGGACCGGGCCGCCGGCGCTGTACTCGCCGCACTCGCCTGCCTCACTGGCGGTGCCCTCCCCGACGATCTGGATCGAGAGCCCGTGGCCGATCCGGTCGAAGAGGTTGAGCGAGGCGGCCTGGACGTAGCCGTAGTTGAGCAGGCCCTCGAGGCCCGTGTAGCCGGGGTTGCCGGTGCCGCCGCCGGCGCCGCAGGCGGACTGGCTTCCGGTCAGCTGGCCGCCTATGCGCTGCTCCAGCAGAGCCACCCGGCGGTCCGCCTCGCCAGGCAGCTCGCGCAGGTCGGTGCGGGCGTCGCAGTCCTCCTCGACGGCCCGCCGGGGGTCGTCGAGGCTCTCGAGGAAGGTCGCGATCAGGTCTCCGGCGGGCTGGGCCTTCAACGCGGTGGTGTTGAGCTGGGCGATCTCCTCCTTCGCCTTCACCACCGCTCGGTGACCGAACGCGGAGGCGTCGCCGAGGGCACGCAACGAGTCACGGGAGGCGTTGTTGAACCTGGGCAGGTTGGTGCCGAGCTTCTTCAGGCCCGGCGCCGCGGCCTTCAGGTCGATCAGCAGCGGGGTCTGCTGGCGAGCCAGGTTGGCGAGCTCGATCATCACCGGCTTCAGCTCGAAGAGGAAGTCATCGAGGAGGTCGAAGTTCCGGGCGAGGTCGTCGCGGCGCTCCGCCGAGATGCGGGCGGTGTCCTCCGCCTCGTCGATGAAGCCGACGACGTCCTCGCGCCGCTCCGCGAGCCGGGCGAAGATCTGATCGGCGTCGACGTTGAGCTGGGCGATGAGCGTGTTCTGGCGGCCGAGGATCTTGAGCACCTTGCTCAGCTCCCGGAGCGCCGGCGCGCCCGCGCGGATCGCGGGGTTCAAGTTCTCGGCGTTGGCGACCAGCGCGGTGCCGAACTCGTTGAGGATGAGCTGGAAGCGGCGCTTGAACGGCTCCCGCAGCGTGTTCTGGACCAGGTCGTTCTGGACGGTGGTCTGGTTGCGCGCCGCCGGGATCGGTCCCTCGAGGGGCGCGTCGCCGCTGCCCGGCTGGCAGTCGAGGAAGTACTCGGCGATCAGCGACTGGGGCTCCGAGGAGCAGCTCGCCTCGGAGGTGAGCTCGGGAAACTCGGGGTCGACCTCGAAGCTGATCAGCGCCGTCTTCTGGGGGGTGATGTCGAGGTCGGTGATCGTGCCGGCCTTGACCCCGGCGATGCGGAGCTCCGATCCCTTGACGATGCCGAACGCGTTGAACAGCTCCGCCTGGTACTTGCGGCTGTCCTCGGCGCCGGCGCCGACCGCCAGGGTCGCCGCCCCGAGCACCACCAGTGCGAGTGTCAGCCCGATCCGTCTCATGGGTTCCCCGGCAGGGTCTGGTCCTTACCGGCGCAGTCGAGAGCCCCGCCCGGCTCGTCGTCATAGGAGGGGTCGTCCTCGTAGCGCAGGCGGCTGATCTCCGTGTCGGTGGGCTGCGAGCCGTCGTCCCTGAAGTTGACGTTGGAGCCGGGGCAGCGCCGGTTGTTGAAGAGGTCGAGCCCGGCCCCCTCGAGCAGGCCCTGGATCACGGCCGAGTCGGTGACGCCCGGCGGGATGATCGGGACGAGGGCCGGCGAGAATGAGTTGAGCGTTGTGGAGATGCGTCCGATGCCGCCGATCGCGTCCGGGAAGCCGGAGTGGCTGAAGTCGTCGAACCAGCCCGAGATCGCCTCGGTGGTGATGTAGGGACGGAAGAACTCGAGCTGCCGCAGCCCGCCACCGCTCAGCGCCTGGGCCGAGGCCGGCAGGGCGCCCTCGCGGGACTGGCCGTTGCGGGTGACCGGGCCCACCCCGATCTCGGCCAGCGGCACCTGCAGCTCGGTCAGCTCGATCAG
>JBOGZI010000008.1:0-7295 GCA_050697275.1 Solirubrobacterales bacterium
GCCCCTCTTCCTCTTCCACGCCCATCTCCTCGGCTTCGCCTCCGCCCTCACCACCGCCCATGTCCTCGCCTGCGGCTCCGGGCATATGCGGCGAGGGCGCGAATGCCTTGGCAACCCTGGTACTCAAACCTCCACGACGACGGGGAGGACCAGGGGCCGGCGGCGGAGCTTCTCGTAGACGAACTCGGCGATGTCATCGTGGAGGTCCTGCTGGAGCAGGGAGACCTCGCGGATCTCCTCGTCGGCGGCCTCGGCCAGCGTGTCCGAGACCACCTCGCGAAGCTCGTCGCGCATCCCGTCCGCCTCCTCGGTGAAGGGGACGCCCCGGAAGATCACCTCCGGCTCGGCCACCTGCGAGCCGTCGTCGGCCGAGATCGTCGCGACCACGATGAAGATGCCGTCGTCGGAGAGCTTGCGCCGGTCACGCAGCGCGAAGTCGTCGGGCTCGCCCACCGAGACGCCGTCGACGAAGATCATGCTGGCGTGGAAGTCGTCGGTGAAGCGGGCGACCGACCCGTCCAGGTCCAGCGCCAGGCCGTTCCGCCCCACGAAGATGCTGTCGCGGTCGATGCCGACGGACTCGGCCAGGGAGGCGTGCAGCCGCAGCCGCTTGTGGTCGCCGTGGAAGGGGAAGACGTGGCGGGGCTTGGTCAGATTGAGCATCAGCTTCAGTTCCTCCTGCCAGCCGTGCCCTGAGGCGTGCACGGGGGCGTCGGCGGCGGTCACCACCTGCGCCCCGATCTGGAAGATGCGGTCGACCGTCTCGTTCACCGAGCGCTCGTTGCCGGGGATGGGAGTCGCCGAGAAGATCACCGTGTCGCCGTCGTGGAGCTCGACGTCGGGGTGGTCGCGGTGAGCCATCCGCCGCAGCGCCGATAGCGGCTCACCCTGGCTGCCCGTGGAGATCGCGATCACCTTGTGGTCGGGAAAGTCCTCGATCTCCTTCGGCGGGATCAGCAGGCCCTCGGGGGCGTGCGCGATCCCGAGGTTGGAGGCGATGTTGAAGTTCTTCCGCATCGATCTCCCCACCAGCGCGACGCGCCGGTCGAGCTGAGCCGCCGCGTCGATCGCCTGCTGCACGCGATGCACGTTCGACGCGAACGAGGTGACGATGATCCGCCCCTCGCAGCGGCCGAATACCTCGAGCAGCGCCGGGCCGACGCTGGACTCCGAGGGGGCCACGCCCGGGCGGTCCGCGTTGGTCGAGTCCCCGCAGAGGCAGAGCAGGCCGTCGCGACCGAGCTCCGCCAGGCGGGAGACGTCGGCCGGGACGCCGTCCACCGGGGTCTGGTCGAACTTGTAGTCGCCGGTGACCAGGATCGTCCCGGCGTCCGTGCTCAGGGCGACGGCGCGCGCGTCCGGGATCGAGTGCGACATGTGCACCAGCTCGATCCCGAAGGGGCCTGCCTCCACGCGCTCGCCGGCCGGCAGCTCCTGGAGCGGGGCCTCGCGCAGCTTGTGCTCGTCGAGCTTCGAGCGCACCATCCCGATCGTCAGCAGACCGCCGTAGATCGCCGGGGGCATCCCGATCTCCCGCAGGACATAGGGCAGGGCCCCGACGTGGTCCTCGTGCCCGTGGGTGAGGACGATCGCCTCGATGTCGTCGGAGCGCTCGCGCAGGCTCGAGAAGTCGGGCAGGACGAGGTCGATCCCGAGCATGTCCGCGGTCGGGAACATCAGGCCCGTATCGACGACCACGATCCGCCCGTCGCACTCGACCGCGGTCATGTTCTTGCCGATCTCCCCCAGCCCCCCCAGGGGGAGGATCCGAATCGAAGAGGCCAAGCTACGCGGTGCTCGCCGCCAGCAGGCCCTGGTTCTCGAGGGCCTTGCGAAGCGTCTCGCGCTGGGCCCGGTCGGCCTCCACCATCGGCAGCCGCATCCGCGCCGAGGGGATCAGCCCGAGCAGCTCGGCGGCGGCCTTGACCGGGATCGGGTTGGTGTCGATGGTCATCGCCTCGTAGATCGGCCTGATCCGCTGGTCGATCTCGTGGGCGCGGTCCAGCTCCCCCGAGCGCACCGCGTCGAAGATCTCGCGCATCTCGCCTCCGACCAGGTGAGACGCGACGAGAATCCCGCCTGCGCCCCCGCCCTCCAGGCAGCGCAGGAAGACGTCGTCGTTGCCGGCGAGGAGCGCCAAGCCCTCGACCTCGTCGATCTCGTCGTTGTTCGCCTGCTTCACGGCGACGACGTTCTCTATCTCGCCCAGCTCCGCGAGCAGGTCCGGCGCGATGTTGACCACCACCCGGGAGGGGATGTTGTAGACGATCACCGGGACCCCGGCCGCCTTTGCCACGGCGCGGAAGTGGGCCGCGATCCCGGCCCGGTTCGGCTTGTTGTAGTAGGGCGCCACGACCAGAACCGCGTCGGCGCCGTTGTCGGCGGCCGCGGCCGAGAGCTGCTCGGAATGGCGAGTGTCGTTGGTCCCGGTGCCGCAGACCACGACAGCCTGCTCGCCCAGCTCGTCCTTGACGGCCCGCAGCAGGACCATGTCCTCCTCGTCGGAGAGCGTCGGCGACTCCCCGGTCGTGCCCGCGACGACGACGCCGTGGCATCCGCTCTCCACCAGGTGGCGCGCCAGCTTGCGCGCCGCCGCCTCGTCCACCGAGCCGTCCTCGGTGAACGGGGTCACCATCGCCGTGATTACCCCTCCGATCTCAGCCACGGGCTCAGTATCGCAATCCGGCCCGAAGAACTCAGGCCGGCTCCGAGGCGGGCGCGCCCGCGTGCACGGGCGGGCGCCGGTCCGCCCACGGGTGTGAGCGCTCGAGCTGGGCGGCGACCCGGATCAGCACGTCCTCGCGGCCGAAGGGGGCGATCAGGTGGACGCCGATCGGCAGCCCCTCCTCGGAGGTGGCAAGGGGCAGCGAGATCGCCGGGTTGCCGGTGGCGTTGATCGGCGCGGTGAACACCCCCATCGGCTGGGCGCGGCGGATCGCTCGCAGCGGGTCGTCCCCGGAGTCGTCGAAGGTGCCGAGCGGCGGGGTCACCTCCCCCAGGGTCGGGGTGAGCAGCAGGTCGTGCCCGGACTCGAACCAGAAGGCGAGCATCCTCGCGATCGCCTGGTGCTGGGCGACCGCGGCCAGGTACTGGCCGGAGTGGCGCCGCCGGCCCTCCTCCGCCATCGCCCAGGTGAGCGGCTCGACGTCGCCGGGGCCGAGCTCGCGGCCGAGGATGATCGAGAACTGATCCAGGCTCTCCGCCTGGCCGGCGTACCAGCGGGTCATGAAGCTCTCGATCGGGTCGAGGTTGTCGCCGGCGGGCACCTCGGGGGCGTCGGCGTCCACGGCGTGCCCGAGGCCCTCGAGCAGCTCGCCCGCCTCGCGCGCGGCCCGCTGGACCGCGGGATCGATCTCGATCGACGCGCCGCCGAGCGGCTCGGTGAGAACGGCGATGCGAAGCTGCTTCGACTCCGGCGCCAGCTCCTCGACGTAGGGGCGCAGGGGCGGCGGCGCGACGTAGGGGTCGCCGGGAGCCGGGCCCTCGATCGCGTCGAGCGCCGTCGCCACGTCACGGACCGAGTGGGCGACGACGAGCTCGACCGTCAGGCCGGAGATCGAGTCGCCCACCAGCGGGCCCCAGGTGCTGCGGGCCCGGGTCGGCTTCAGCCCGACCAGCCCGCAGCAGCTCGCCGGGATGCGGATCGAGCCGCCGCCGTCGTTGGCGTGGGCGATCGGCACGATCCCGGCCGCGACCGCGGCGGCGGCGCCCCCGCTTGAGCCGCCGGGGGTGCGACTCAGGTCCCACGGGTTGCGGGTAGCCCCGTAGGCATCGGGCTCGGTGGTCGGCAGGATGCCGAGCTCCGGAGTGTTTGTCTTGCCGATCGTGACCAGGCCGGAGTCCTTGAAGCGCCTGCCCACGAAGGTGTCCACGGGAAGCCGGAAGTCGGCCCGCTTCAGCGCCTCCATCCCCATGTGCATGGGCTGCCCCGCCAGCCCGGCGCCGATGTCCTTGAACAGGAAGGGGACCCCGCGGAAGGGCCCGTCGGGCAGCTCCCCGCGCGCCTCCTCCAGGCCCTGCTCGTAGAGGGTGTGGATGATCGCGTTGAGCTCGGGGTTGAGGCGCTCGGCCCGCTCGATCGCCGCCTCGACCAGCTCGGCCGGGGAAGCCTGACCGCTCGCGACCAGCTTCGCCTGATCGGTCGCGTCCATCCTGGCCAGCTCCTCGCTCATTGCAGCTCTCCCCTCCTCAGAGGATTCTCTCCAATCCGACCGTGAAGCGCTCCGGCAGCTGCCTCACCTTTCGCACCGCCAGCAGCACCCCCGGCATGAAGCTCGAGCGGTCCGTGGTGTCGTGGCGGATCGAGAGCGTCTGGCCCTCGCCCCCGAAGATCATCTCCTGAGCGGCCACGAACCCCGGCAGGCGAACCGAGTGGATCGGCTCGTGCACGTTGCCGCCGGCCTCGCGGATCAGCTCCGCGGTCCGCTTCGCCGTGCCCGAGGGCGCGTCCTTCTTACGGTCGTGGTGCAACTCGACGATCTCGCACTCGGGCATGTGCGGGGCGACCAGCTTGGCCGCCTCCATCATCAGCACCGCCCCGATCGCGAAGTTGGGGGCGACGAAGCAGTTGGCCCCGCCGGCGATCCCTTCGACCTGCGAGCGGAGGTCGTCCAGGTCGAAGCCGGTGCTCCCGACCACGGCGTGCACGCCCGCCGCGAGCGCCTCGGCGACGTTCTCCGGCGCCGCCTCCGGGGTGGTGAAGTCGACCATCACGTCCGCGCCGGGAAGCAGCTCGGCGAGCGGCAGGTCCAGCGCGGGGTCGGCACGGCCGGCGAGCTCCATGTCCTCGGCGCCCTCGATCGCCTCGCATGCGGTCTCCCCCATGCGCCCGGCGGCGCCGGTGACGACGACCCTGATCGCGGCCATGGCGGCGATCTTATTGCGGCGAGGGCCCGCGGCCGGTGCTCAGCGCGGACAGCAGTCGCTGGGGGTCCGGCTCATCCCCAGGGCCGGGGGCGAGCGTCCTGTCGTCGGGTTCATTCATGGCTCTCCTCTCGTCGGGCCGGGGCTACCCCGCGGAGATTGCCACCACCCCGGACAGGCACATCGTGATCCCGATCCACTGCCGGCGCTCGATCCGCTCCGCGAGGAACGCGCGGGCGAGCGCAATGGTGACGATCGGGTAGAGCGTGCTCAGCACCGCGACGACGCTGAGCAGGCCGTGGGTGGAAGCGGTGGCGTACATCGAATCCCCGGCGATGACGACGACGCCGATCAGGGCGATGACCGGCACGTCGGACCGCCTCATCGCCAGCCCCGACCGGGTGGCGAGGATCGCCGCCCCGAAGACCCCGACCGTGGTCAACCGCGCGACCATCAGCGCCCACGGAATCTCGCCCTCGCTGGCGGCGTCCATCGCCACGTAGAAGGCCCCGAACCCGAGGGCGGTCAGCAGCCCGAAGACCACGCTCGCGCCGGTGCCGGATCGCGAGAGGGCGACGGAATCCGGCTGGGAGGCGGTGACGAAGATCCCCACGGCGGCAAGGGCGATCCCGGCCCCCTGCAGCGGCGACGGCAGCTCGCCGAGGGCGATCCCGACCGCCACCGGGACCACCGGGGCGGTGGCCGCCACCGGGGCGACGATGCTCATCACCCCGACCGCGAGTCCCCGATAGAGGGCGGCGACGCCAACCGCTTCGGCCAGCCCCGCCAGCGCGGCGTAGAGCAGGAACTCGCCGCCGGGCGGGCCCTCCGCGAGCGAGGCCACCACCGCCGCGAGCAGGATCAGGGCCGTCCCCTGTGAGATCACCAGGACCGCGAGGAGGGAGACGGTGCGGCTCTTCAGCCCGCCGAGGAAGTCGGAGACCCCCCAGGCGAGGCTCGAGCCGAGCGCTAGGGCGATTGCGAGCATCCCTCACCGACCGATCGTTCGCTGGCTTTCCGATAGGACCAGCCGGCGACGCCGGATTAATCGGGGGGCGCGTGTGCGACGGCGGCGAGGAACTTCCCTAGGCCGCGGCGAGCGCTTCGTTGACCGGCGCCAGCGCGCGGCGGAAGCGCTCCTCGCTCGGGGCGATCGCCGCCGCCGAGAGGGCATCGGGGGCGTAGAGCTCACGCCCCAGTTCGACCACGTCCTCGGCGCTCACGCCGTCGATCCGCTCCAGCATCTCGTTCAGGGTGAGCAGCTCGGTGTCGAAGAGGACCGACTTGGCGATCCGCGACATTCGCGCCGCGGTCGACTCGGCCGAGAGCACCATGCGGCCCTTGACGTGCTCCTTGGACCGGGCCAGCTCGTCCGCGCCGATCCCCTCGGCATGAATCGAGGCGAGCTCGCGGCCGATGATCGCGCAGGCCTCGTCGATGTTGTCCTCGCGGGTGCCGACGTAGAGGCCGACCAGGCCGCCATCGACGAACTGCTGCGAATAGGAGCCGACCGCGTAGGCCAGTCCCCGCTTCTCCCGCACCTCGCGGAAGAGGCGCGACGAGGTCGAGCCGCCGAAGGCCGAGTCGAGCACGGCGAGCGCGTAGCGGCGCTCGTCGCTCCGGTTGACGCCCGGCCCACCCAGGCAGACGTGGTACTGCTCGGTGTCCTTGCGCTGGAAGCGCACTCGGGCCCCGTCGGCCTCGGGGGCCTCCAGCCCCGAGCTCTCGCCGGCGGCGGCGCGCGGCTCGACGTGGCGCCCGCTGAGCTCGACGATCCGCTCGTGCTCGACGTTGCCCGCCGCCGCGACCACGATGTTGGCGGCCGTATAGCGCTGCCGGTGATAGGCGCCGATCTCGGGAACGGGGATCGAGCTGATCACCTCGGCGCGGCCGAGGACGCGGCGGCCCAGCGGATGCCCCTCGAAGATGGCCTCGTCGAGCACGTCGTGGACCTTGTCGGAGGGCTCGTCCTCGTACATCGCGATCTCCTCCAGCACGACCTGCCGCTCGGAGTCGATCTCTGGGAAGGTCGGCCCGAGCAGCATCTCGGCGAGCAGGTCGAAGGCCTCGTCGGTGTGGGTGTCCAGGAAGCGGGCGTGGAGCTGGGTCGTTTCCTTGCCCGTCGCGGCGTTCACCGCCGCGCCGAGACCGTCGAAGATCTCCGAGATCTCGATCGCCGAGTGGCGCTCCGTTCCCTTGAACAGGAGGTGCTCCAGGAAGTGCGAGACGCCGGCCTGCTCGGTGGTCTCGTCGCGCGAGCCGGTCCGCACCCAGAGGCCGAGGGCGACCGAGCGCACCGAGGGCACCGTCTCGGTGACCACCCGGATCCCGGAGTCGAGCCGGGTTACCTCGGCGTGATCGGCCACGCGCAGATCAGCGGCGGCGACCGCCGCCGTCGCGCCCGCGGCCGCCGCGGTCGCGCCCGCCCCGGT
>JBOGZI010000009.1:0-4226 GCA_050697275.1 Solirubrobacterales bacterium
GCGGCCCGCGCCTGCGCCGAGGAGCGCCCAGCCGGCGTGAGCTCGAACGGACCAGCGCCGGATCCGGCCGGCGCCCCGGCGAGGCCGATCGCCACCCACTCCGGGCTGCGCGACCTCCACCTCACCGGGGCCGACGTGGAGCGGACGGTCGGCGGCCTCGTCGCGATGGCGGAGGCTGCCGGCCTCACCGGTGCGATCGGGCTGGCGAGCGACGGGCGGCCCGGCAACGAGGAACTCTGCTCGCAGGCGGTCGAGGCGATCACGGCGCGCGGGCGCGACGTCGTCGACTTCGGCGTCGTCTCGACGCCAGGCGCGAAGCTCGCCGCCCACGAGCGCGGGCTCGCTGGCGCGGTGATCGTCACCGCCTCCCACCTCCCGCACGGCTGGAGCGGGCTGAAGCTGGTGATCGCGCCGCGCTACTTCCCGGTTGACGTCGGCGCCCTCCCCGAGCCGGCCGAGCGGGCCGGCACGACCGGGGAGCGCAGCGAGGACGCCGAGGCGGCAGCGCTCCACGCCGACGCGGTCGTACGCACCGTGGACGCCGATGCGATCCGCGCCCGCGCCCCGGAGGTGGGGCTGGCCGGCGGGGCGGGCGAGGCGGGACGCCTGATGCTCGAGCTGCTCGGCTGCCGCCCGGGAGGGCTCACCGCGGACCTGACGCTGCGGCTGGACGCGGACGGCGACAGGCTCGCACTCGCGGACCGCGGAGGGAACGAGCTCGATGAGGAGACGACGTTCGCGCTCGCCGTGACCGCCGTGCGCCCGCGCCGGGCGGTGAAGGGCGCCGATACGAGCAGGATGATCGAGGACATCGTCGCCGGCTGGGCTGGCGAGGTCGAGACCGTGCCGCCGGGAGAGCTGCATCTGGTCGAGGCGGTCGCTCGCACGGGCGCCGATCTCGCCGGCGAGGGGAACGGGGGCGTCGTCCATCCCCGCGTCGCGCTCGCCCGCGACGGCCTCGCCGCCGGGGCCCTGGTCCTCGATCTGATCGCCCGCACGGGAGCGTCTCTCGCGGAGCTCGCCGCCGGGTTGCCGGCTTACGCCCGCCGCCGCTCGCGATTTCCCTGCGAGGCGGGCGACAGCGCCCGCGCCGCAGCGGAGGCGATTGCGCTCGCCTACGGGGTGGATGAGGCCGACCCGGCGACGGGGGTGCGGCTCGAGCTCGGCGAGGGGACATGGGCGATGGTGAGGCGATCGGCGACCGAGCCCGTGCTGCGGATCACGGTCGAGGGGCCGGATCGGACCGCCGTCGACGCGCTCCACGCGGAGCTGCACGAGAGCATCGCCGCTGCGGTCTCCTCGTGAGCGGCCGTTCGCTGTTCGTGGTGGGGACGCGGACCTTCGCGGCAGAGGTGCTCGACTTCGCCCGCGCCGCCGGCTTCGAGCCGGCTGGCCTGCTCGAGCCGCGCGAGGAGGACAAGCCCGGGACCGAGGTCCACGACCTGCCGGTGCGCTGGCTCGACGACTCCGAGCCCCCGAGTGCCGACGCGCTCGCGATCGTCGGCACCGGCGACAGCCGCCGGGACGAGGTCACCTCCCGCCTGCGCGCGAGGGGGTGGCCTCTGGCCACGATCGTCCACCCGGATGCGCGCGTCTCCACGACAAGCGCGGTCGGCGAAGGCGCGATCGTCGCGCCGGGGGTCGTGGTCGGCGCGATGAGCTCGATCGGCGACGGCGCCGTGATCGGCCGCGGCGCCCTGGTCGGGCACCACACGACGATCGCCGAGCTCGCGACCCTCAGTCCCGGCGCGAACGTCGCCGGCAATACGGCCGTCGGGCGCGAGGCCTTCATCGGGATGGGCGCGCTGGTCCGGGACCACGTCAGGGTCGGACCGGGCGCGGTCGTCGCGATGGGCGCCGTCGTCGTCGGGGACGTCGAATCTGGAATCGAGGTGCGCGGAGTGCCGGCGCGACCCCGCGGCGAGCGCCGCTAGCCGGCGGCCGGCAGGCGCTCGGGGATGCCCAGCCCGAGCATCTCGCGAGCCTGCGCGGGGGTCGCGATCGGCCGCTCGCAGAGCTCGGCGATCCGGACGACGCGCTCGACGAGCTGCCCGTTGGTGGCGCGCTCGGTGCGCTCGCGGTCGAGCCAGATGTTGTCCTCGAGGCCGACCCGCACATGCCCGCCCGCGGCGATCGCGAGGGCGTTCGCATCCAGCTGGTGGCGGCCGATCCCGGCGAGCGACCACACCCAGGTCGAGGGCAGCACCGAGATGAACGCGGCGAACATCGACGGCTCCAGCGGCGCCGTACCCGGATTTCCGAGCAGGATGTTGATGAAGCTCCGCTCGGACACCAGCCCCTGCTCCATCAGCAGGCGACCGGTGAGGACCATGCCCGGCTCGAAGACCTCTAGCTCGGGAACGATCCCGAACCGCTTCATCCGCTCGGCCAGACCCCTGATCGTCTCCGGCGAGTTGACCGAGGCCTGCTGCTTGAAGTTGTTGGACCCCAGGGTCAGCGACCCCATGTCGGGGCGCGCCGCCCCGTCCAGCTCCAGCACCTGGCCACGCAGCTCGACCTCGCTGACGTTGCGCCCACTGCAGGTCGTGCACACGATCAGCTTCGGGTCGATCTCGCGAACGCCGTCGATGATCGGCTGGTAGGCCTCCTTGCGGTGGGTCGGCGCCCCGGCCTCGTCCCGCGCGTGGACGTGGACGATGCTCACCCCGAGCTCCCGGCAGACGGCGACATCCTCGAGGATCTCCTCCGTGCTGACCGGCACGTGCGGAGTCATCTCCTTGGTCGGCACCATGCCGGTCGGAGCGAGGTTGATGATCAGCGGCGGGAGCTTGCGGGGCACGCCAAAACGCTAACGGCAGGTGCCTCCGGGGTCCAGGGTGGCCCGCGCCGCTCGAGCGCGGCGGTATCCTGCCGACCTCCGCAACCCGGCTCGGCCTCGGTGGTTATCTGACTGGATGGGCAGAAGGACTCTGACAATCGCACTCGCCCTGCGTGCTCGCGCTCGCCCTCGCTCCGCCTGCCTCCGCTGCCGGCAAGAAGGCGATCTGGGGTCCGGTCGAGCTCCCGGCCGGCCACTCGAGATGCCCTAGCCCGTTCCTCAAGTGCTCGGCGTTCCGGTCTACGCGGCGCTCGGCGTCGACATCTTCCAGCTGCAGCTGCACTGGGACGAGGTGGCGCCGACCCAGCCGGCCGATCCCCGCAACCCGCTCGACCCGGCCTACAAGTGGAACCCCAGATTCGACCTGACCTCTGGGGACACAACCCGTTCGACCAGCGGTCGCCGCGGCTGAAGGACAAGCCGATCGGGCCCTTCCGCGGCCTCAACGACGTGGACACCTTCTGGAAGGAGATCCGAGACGCGTACAAGGGCAAGAGGAAGAAGAAGGGGCGCAAGAAGGGCGGATGGTCGGGCGCCTCAAGTACGTGAAGGCGCTCGGTTTCTTCACCCTGATGGATCAGCCCGGCCTCACCTCGAACGCGTGGGGCCTGATCGAGGCCGACGGCGATCCCAAGCCCGGCTACTTCGCCTACGCGAGCGCGCCGTAGACGATCCCGCGCGGCGAACGCCTAACATCCCGCCTTCGCCGCGGCCGGCGATGGGACCGGCCGCGCGTCTCCGCCCATGACCGACTTCATCGTTGACCCCCTGGTCGAGTTCTGCGTCGACGTGATCGGCGAGATCGGCTACGCGGGCATCTTCCTGCTGATGCTGGTCGAGAGCGCCAACATCCCGATGCCGAGCGAGGCGACCATGCTGTTCGCCGGCTTCAAGGTCGAGGAGGGCGAGCTGACCCTGTTCGGGATCGTCGCGGCGGGCGTGCTCGGCAACGTGGTCGGCTCCTGGTTCGGCTACGCGATCGGCTACTGGGGCCGCGAGGAGCTGCTCGAGCGCCACCACATCTTCCACGTCAGCCCGAAGCAGATGCAGCGGGTCGAGGGCTGGTTCGACCGCTACGGCAACATCACCGTCTTCTTCACCCGGATGCTGCCGATCGTCCGCACCTTCATCTCGACGCCGGCCGGCGCCGCCCACATGCCACTGGGACGCTTCACCCTCTACACGGCCGCCGGCTGCGTTCCCTGGGTGCTGATGCTCGGGGTGATCGGGGTCGAGGTCGGCGAGCGCTGGGAGGAGTGGCGCGACAAGCTCCACTACTTCGACTATGTGGTGCTGGCCGGCATCCTGGGGCTGATCGTCTACTTCCTGGTCAGGCGCCGCCGGGGCGGCGGGCGGCAGGAGGCGGGCGGCGAGGGCCCGGCCGCCG
>JBOGZI010000010.1:0-5973 GCA_050697275.1 Solirubrobacterales bacterium
CTTCTGCATGGCGAACGGCTTCATCGTCGAGCGGCTGATCGAGCCCGAGCTGGGCGAGGAGCTCTACGGGACGATGATGACCACCTTCTTCCGCGGGCTGCAGGCGCTGGCCCTGGGCTGGGACCCCGAGGCCGAGGCGGCCTCCAAGTGAGCGCCGCTCTCCGTCCCCTCTACATCGCGATGCGGGCCCCGGCGCTCGCCGACCGCCGCGGGCTTCGCTGGATGCTGAACGAGCGGCTCTGGCCGCGGCGCTGCCGATGCTCTCCATCAGGCTGCGCTAGCCGGCCTCGCCGCCGCCGGCGGCGTGGCGGCGCAGCAGGGGCGCCGGCCGGTATGCCTCGCCCTCGAGCTCGCGGAGCTCCTCGAGTATCCCGAGGGCGCGTGCCCAGCCCATCCGCGTACCCCACTGCAGCGGGCCGATCGGCCAGTTGAACCCGAGCCGCATCGCGGTGTCTATGTCCTCCCCGGAGGCGACGCCCTCGCCAAGCGCGAAGCAGGCCTCGTTGACGAGCTGGGCGCCGATCCGGCCGAGCACCCGCGGGGCGAGTGGGCCGGCGACCCGTTCCAGCAGCTCGTCGTCGACGACGATCGGCCGCGGCTCGGAGACGTCGGGATCCCGCTCGCGGTGGGGCTCGTCCTTCGCGTAGCGGTAGAACCCTCGCCCGGACTTGCGCCCAAGGCGGCCGGAGGCGGCCATCCGCGCCTGGATCGGGTGGGGGCGCCAGCGCGGCTCTCCGAAGGACTGCTCGTGGAAGGACCGGGCGACGCCGAAGTTGACGTCGATTCCGATCAGGTCCATCAGCTCGAAGGGGCCCATCCGGAAGCCGCCGCCGAGACGGCAGATGCGGTCGATCCCCTCGTGGGAGGCGACCCCGCCGCCGGCCAAACGCAGGGCCTCGAGTGTGAACGGCCGCGCGCAGCGGTTGGCGACGAATCCGATCGCGTCCCGGGCCCGGATCGGCGTGCGCCCCATGCGGCGGGCGACCTCGGTCGCGTGCTCGAGCGATTCCTCGTCGCTCTCCTCGCCGGCGACGATCTCGACCAGCTTCATCAGGGCGGGCGGGTTGAAGAAGTGCATCCCGACCATGCGGTTGGGCTTCGGCACCGACGCGGCGATCGCGGTCACCGACAGCGAGGAGGTGTTGGTGGCGAGCACCGACTCGGGCCGGATGATCCTCGCCAGCCGCTCGAAGATGTCGCGCTTCAGCTCCAGCCTCTCCGGCGCCGCCTCGATCACCAGGTCGCAGCGCTCCAGCACCTCGAGGATCGTGTCGCTCCGCAGCCGCTCCAGCGCGGCCTCGGCCTCCGCATCGGTCCAGCGCCGGCGCTCCACCCCGCGCCGCAGCGCGGATCGCAGCCGCTCGAGCCCGGCGGCGAGCGCCCGATCGTCGAGCTCGTAGAGGAAGGTCTGGTAGCCGGCGAGGCAGGCGAGCTGGGCGACCCCGGCGCCCATCGTCCCGGCCCCGATCACGCCGACGCTGTTGATCTGCGCGGGGCTCACCTGGTCAGCCGGGCCGCCTCACTCTGGGGCGGGCGGCTCCTCGCTCGGCATCGAACTTGGGCTCGAAGAGGTTGGCCATGTCCGGCTTATCCGCGCCTGGCAGCCGCTAGCGGCCGTGGAAGTCGGGCTTGCGCTTCTCGAGGAAGGCCTGCATCGCCTCGACCCGGTCCTCGGTCGCCATCGCCACCCCGAACAGCCGTCGCTCGGCCTCGACGCCGGCGGTCAGCCCCGTCTCCTCGGCGGTCAGCACCGCCTCCTTCGCCAGCCGGGCCGCCAGGGGCGGGCGGCGGGCGATCACCTGGGCCAGCTCGATCGCCTTCTCGAGCCACTCCCTCTCGCCGGTCACCTGGTTGACGATTCCCATCCCGAAGGCCTCCTGGGCGCTGAAGCGCCGCCCGGTGAGGACCAGCTCCATCGCCCGGGCCTTGCCGACCGTCCTGGCCAGACGCTGGGTACCGCCCCCGCCGGGAATGATCGCCAGGGTGATCTCCGGCTGCCCGAACTGGGCCGTCTCCGAGGCGACGATCATGTCGCAGAGCAGCGCCAGCTCGCAGCCGCCGCCCAGCGCCCAGCCCGACACCGCGGCGACCAGCGGCGTCCGGACCGACGCCATCCGCCGCCAGAAGGACTCCGTGGGGCTGAGCTCCTCGGTGACGCTGCGCTCGGCGAGCGCCTTGACGTCGGCGCCGGCGGCGAAGGCCTCGTCGGAGCCGGCGATCACGATGCAGTGGACCTCCTCGTCGGCATCGAAGCCCTCGACGGCCTCGACCAGCTCCTCGCGCAGCTCCGGGGAGAGAGCGTTGCGGGCCTCCGGGCGGTTGAGGCGGCAGAGCGCGACCGCGCCGTCCCTCGACACCTGGACGAGGTCAGCCATCGGGGGTCGAGGGGACCATCGCGTTGATGCCCGTGGCATCCCTCCCGATGATCAGCTTGTGGATCTGGGAGGTGCCCTCGTAGAGGGTGGTGACGCGGGCGTCCCGCAGGTAGCGCTCGACGGGGTAGTCGTCGACGTAGCCGGAGCCCCCGTGCACCTGGATCGCGGCGTTGGCGCACTCGACCGCCGCCTCGGTCGCATACAGCTTCGCCATCGAGGTCTCGACCGTGTTGGGCTCGCCGCGGTCCTTCAGCTCGCCCGCCCGCCAGACCAGCATCCGCGCCGCGTCGCGCTTCACGATCATGTCGGCGATCAGCTCCTGGACGAGCTGAAAGCTGGCGATCGGTACCCCGAACTGCTGCCTCTCCGTGGCGTAGGCGACCGAGGCGTCGACGCAGCCGTCGCAGATGCCGACGCAGCCGGCGGCGACGCTGTAGCGGCCGTTGTCGAGCGCCGACATCGCCACCTTGAAGCCGTCGCCGACCTCGCCCAGCATCGCCTCGTCGGGGACCTCGATCTCGTCCAGCGAGATCTCGGCCGTGTCCGAGGCGCGCAGCCCCAGCTTGCCGTGGATCTCCTGCGAGTCGTAGCCGTCGCTCGAGGTCGGGACCAGGAAGCAGGCCAGCCCCTTGTGCCGCTTCTCGGGATCGGTCTGAGCGAAGACGAGGGCGACGTCGGCGACGTTTCCCATCGAGATCCACATCTTGTTGCCGGAGATCGTCCAGCCGCCATCGGTCCGCTTGGCGCGGGTGCGCAGGTTGGCGGCGTCCGAGCCGGTGTCGGGCTCGGTCAGGGCGAAGCAGCCGAGCGCCTCGCCCGAGCAGAGCCGGGGAAGCCACTCGCGCTTCTGCTCCGCCGATCCCCATCGCTCGATCGAGCCGGCGACCAGCGAGGTCTGCACCGAGACCACCGTCCGGGCCGAGGAGTCGGCTCGCCCGACCTGCTCGACGATCAGCCCGTAGCCGATGTAGTCGAGCCCGCGTCCGCCGAACTCCTCGGCGACCGGGGCGCCGAGGTAGCCGACCTCGCCGAGCTTGCTCGCCAGTTCGCGGTCGAAGCGCCCGGCCCGGTCGTTGTCGCGCACCCGCGGCAGGACCTCGCGATCGCAGAACTCGCGGGCGCTTTCGGAGATCAGCCGCTGCTCGTCGCTGAGCCGGAAGTCCATTCGGCTCAGGCTCGAGTCGAACTCGAGGGCGCGGCGTCGAGCTCTCGATCCAGGACCGAGCCGAAGGCCTCGATCGCCTCGCCGGTCCGCTTGCCGGGGCAGTCGCGGAGCTCGACCCCGTCGATCGCGGAGATCGGCTGTACCTCCCGGGTGGTGGAGGCGAGGAAGGCCTCGTGGGTCCCGCGCAGGTCCTCGACCGGGAAGGCTCCCTCTTCAACCTGGAGCTCCCGGATCACGCGCGCCCGCGTGATCGACTCGAGGATGCCGACGTCCAGGGCGGGCGTCAGCAGCACCCCGTCGTCAGAGACCCAGAAGACGGTCGAGGTGGGCGCCTCGAGCACGATCCCGTCGGGGCGGACGAGGACGGCCTCGTCCGCGCCCTTGCCCTCGGCCAACCGCGTCGCCTCCATGTTGGCCGCGTAGGAGAGCGACTTCACCCCGGTCAGGATCACGCTGGGGGAGTAGGTGACCGTCGCGACCCGGACGGTCTCGCCGCGCGGCGGCAGGTTCTCGGTGAAGGCGAGGCGGCGCCCCCCGCGCGTCAGCACGAGGCGCAGCTGCCCGTCGTGCGCGCCGAAGGCCTCGAGCAGCGCCTCGATCTCGCCCTCCAAGGCGGCGCGCTCGACGGGGAGCTCGATCGCGGCGGCCGACCGCTCGAGACGGTCGAGGTGCTCGCCGAGCGCGAACGTCTTCCCGTCGTAGAGGCGAATCACCTCGAAGACGCCGTCGCCGCGCAGCAGCCCGTCGTCGGCGGCGGGGATCCGCGCCTCAGGCGTCGGTGAGATCGCTGCGTCGACGCTGGCCAGCTCCGGCGCGCTCATGCGCCGAGGCTATACGAGCGGAAGCGAGGGCTGGTGGGTGGCCCACTCGACATCCGATCTACGCATTAATGGCGTAGAAATGGACAAAAGTTGGTATTACTAAAGCGACAGGGGGAGCCACATTGGGATGTGGCTTCCGAAGCGGATCGAGATTCGAGGAGGCTGTCGATGGAGGGGCTTCGCCCAGTGCGGCACCGCCGGGCACGGCGTTCAACTGTTCTGACCGCGATCGGGGCGGCACTGGCCGTTTCGGTGTTCCTTCCGCCGGCCGCGGCCGGAGACCCCGTCGGCGATCTGCTCGGTGGCCTCGGCCTGGGCGGAGGTGGCGGAGGCGGTGCCCTGCCGGTGCAGCAGCAGAACGGGACCGGCTACCAGCCGCCCCTGCACGGCGGTAACCCTCACGGCCAGGGCACCGCGGCCACGGTCGACATCCTCCCGAGCAGGGATCTGCCCTATTCGGGGGACCCTGATGGCTTCGAGGGCGATGAGCCCATGGGTGCCCCGGAGGACCTGGAGAACGGGGAGGAGGTCGTGGTCGGCCGCTCCCGCGGTGAGCAGAACAATCCCTACCACGGCCACGTCACCGTCCTCGCCCTGTTCGGCCAGGAGTTCGCCGGCGTGGACACCAACGAGGGGGAGAGCGAGGAGTTCAACCCGCTCAACCAGCTCGTCCTGGACGCGATCTGCTCCGGGAGCGGCGGCCTGATCTGCCTCGGGGTCCTGAATGCCGAGTCCCAGACCAGCTCGACGGGCTCGCAGAACCACTTCAGCGCGGTCAGCCTGAGCGGCGGCGGCGCGATCGACAGCCGCTCCGGTCGCCTCGGCGTCGCGGTTCTCGAGTCGAATGGGAACATCGAGCAGGACTCGAGCTGCCAGCGCGCTCATGGCGACTCCCAGGTCCTGCACGTCGGGGGGGGCCTGGACTCCCGGGAGCTCTCGGTCAGCGTCCTGGGCTCGAGCGCGGACTCGGAGGCCTGCAACAACGGCACCTCCTCTCAGACCAACGACTCCCACCTCCTCGAGATCAACGGGGAGGGCGTCTTCCCCTTCTGTGAGGGGGAGGAGCTGATCAACGTCTTCGTCTTTGCGCTGGCCTGCAACGCCGACGACACGAACGGCGTCGGCGAGGCGGTGCAGCAGGCGCCGGTCCCCTACGGCGTGCGGGAGGCACTGAGCGTGTTCGTGCTCCCGTTCTTCGACAACGGCGACGTGCGGGTCGACGGAGAGGATGGTCCGTTGGCGTTGCTCAAGGGCACCGTGTCGGCATCGGAGTCGCATGCGGTGGCGCCCCCGGCCCCGGGGGTAGCCGCTCCCGCCCAACAGCCGGCTCCGGCCCTTCAGGGCCAGGGTGCGCCGGCGGGTCAGGCGAAGGCCGGCGGCCCGGGCGCCGAGGCTGGCCCCGCAGCCGCTGAGGCCCAGCCCGGCGACGGGGGTCGCCTCGCCTTCACCGGCGTCGACGTGATCCTCGTGATCCTGATGGGACTCGGGCTGCTCGGTGGCGGCCTGGCCATCGCGGGGGTCGCCCGCTCCCGGCAGGTCATTTGAACCAAGGTTCGAGCCGGAGGTGGCATTCGGCCGCCTCCGGTGAGGAGGAGAGCGCCGCCGCCCCGGA
>JBOGZI010000011.1:0-1650 GCA_050697275.1 Solirubrobacterales bacterium
ACCCCGCCTCGCGGCTGTAGCTCAGTTGGCTAGAGCGTCTGCTTGCCATGCAGAAGGTCGAGGGTTCGAATCCCTTCAGCCGCTTCGCTCGGATCAGGCTCTACAGAGCCTCAAATCGCGTCTTGAGGATCCCGCTGGCTCCGGCCGGCGGGAAGGGTTTTCGCGCCGGGTCCACTTTGGGTCCAAAAACCCTCGCGCCCGGAGTAGATCGAGAGGGCCTCCGGGAGCGTGCAGCCGAGCACCTGCTCGAGCGTCTCGACCGCTGCGCCGCCCATGTCCAGCACCTGCTGGTAGACGCGCATCGTGAGCGTCGGATCGGTGTGGCCGAGGAGGTACATCGCCCGGCGCGGCGGAACACCGACCTCGGCGAGGATCGAGGCGAACGTTCGCCGCAGCGTGTGCGGGGTCATGTGGCCGATCGAGGGCTGTTCATGCTCGGCGAGCAGCTCGTTCGCGCGCTCGCGCACTGCCGCGAGTAGGCGCGACCGGACGTTGTCCGGGTGCTGGCGCGTGTCGTTGCGCGTCGGAAAGGCGGGACCGCCCCGCGTCTGACGCTCGGCCCTTGCGGCGAGCAGGATCTCGTGCAAGGCCGGGACCATCGGCACGGTCCGCTCCGAGGCGTCGGTCTTCACCCGAGGCATCCGAATCCTGCGGACCGCGAGATCGACGCTCGGCTCGTCCAGGCGGCAGAGCTCGGACACCCGCGGGCCGGCAAGCAGCAGGGTCGCCACCGCCGGGAGCCGCATTGCCTCGCGCGGTCGCTCGGTAACCCAAATCTCTCGCCGGCGGATGCGCCGGATGAGGGTCTCGCTCACCGCGAAGCGCGTGGCGAGCCTCGTGGCGGGCTCGTCCGACTCGCGCATCGCGCGCACGTCGCGCCACTCGAGCTTCCGCTGCTCACCGTCGAGGAGGTGGGCGGCCTGGAGCTGTTGCAGTGTTCCAGGGAGCGCCCGCCGGGCCGTGCCGGAGCCTGGCGGGAGGACGCCGTATAGCTGGAGAGCGATAGGGATCCCCACCTCGCGCGCGCCCCAGCCGCTCGCGGGCACGGTCTCGAGCCAGCCCGCGGTGCAGTACGTCGCATCCGAGTGGCAAGGTGGACCGGGTGAACTGGAGGGACGTCCTCCCGGGAGTGCCCGCCTGGCATGAGCGGCCGAGCGGCCTGCTCGTCCCGACGAACGTAGATCGCCCGGCTATCACCGAGGGCGGCGACGGGCTGCCTCCCGGCGTTGAGCTCCCCCGGCCGGACCTCGTAGTCCTCGCCCGCCCGCCGTCGTCCTTCAAGTACTTCCGCACCTACCCGGACGAGGCGGCGCTCGGGTACCCGATCTCGACGCCCGAGGACCTGGCCTACGCCGCCGGGCACCTGACCTTCGAGACGGGGATGGTGGCGCTGGCGAGGCTCGCGGCACACGTTGAACACATGCGCGGGGAAACACGCGCGCAGCTCAGCCTCGCCGAGACCGTCTTCGGCGACGGTGATCTGGTCGTGAGGCTCACCCGGTTCGCCCAAGCGGTCAACTTCGAGCGCCCAGCACCAAACGTGTCTGGCGCACCTGCTCAGGAGGGCGGGCGAGCTGATCGCCGACTCCGTCGCCGGACAGGCCAAGGTCCCGCACGCCGTGCGCCGGCTGCTGCTCGACGCCCTCGCGG
>JBOGZI010000012.1:0-21161 GCA_050697275.1 Solirubrobacterales bacterium
CCGCGAGGGCGGCGGCAGCGGCGTCGCGATCGCGCCCGACGGCTACCTGCTCACCTCGGCGCACGTGGTCGCCCGGCAGAACGGCGTTCGGGCGAGCTTCTCGGATGGCCGCGAGCTGCGAGCCGAGGTGGTTGGCGCCGACCCGCTCTCGGATCTCGCCCTGGTGCGCGCCGAGGCGAGCGACCTGATGCCGGCCCGCCTGGGCGACGCGGACGAGCTGCGGGTGGGGCAGCTGGTGGTCGCGATCGGCAGCCCGATGGGGCTCGCCGGCTCGGTCACCGCGGGCGTCGTCTCGGCGCTGGGCCGCTCGCTGCCGACCAGCATCGGCTCGGCCGGGCGGCTGGTCGAGAACGTGATCCAGACCGACGCCGCGCTCAACCCGGGCAACTCCGGCGGCGCGCTCGCCGACGGGCTCGCCCGCGTGGTCGGGATCAACACCGCCGTGGCCGGCATCGGGCTCGGGCTCGCCGTGCCGATCAACGCCGCCACCCGCAAGATCGTTTCGTCGCTGATGAAGGAGGGGCGCGTTCGCCGCGCCTACATCGGCATCGTCGGGGGCTCGCGGCCGCTCCCTCCCCGTGTCTCCTCACGGCTGGGGCGGGAGAAGGGGATCGAGATCGTCGAGGTCGTGGCGGGGAGCCCCGCCGCCCGCGCCGGGCTCCGCGCCGAGGATCTGATCGTCGCCGCGGCCGGGGAGCCGATGGGCGACGTCGGGGACCTGCAGCGGCTGATGGTGGCCGAGCGGATCGGCCGCGGGATCGAGTTCGAGCTCGTGCGCGACGGGCGCTTTCTCAAGCTCGACCTGGTTCCGCGCGAGCTGGAGGCCTAGGCCCCTTCGCGGCTCCCCCGCCGCGCTCGCGGACCTCGATCCGCGCGATCAGCCGGCGTGCGTCGACCAGCCGCACCCCGTAGGTCTGCTGCTCCCGGGCGAGCAGCTCGAAGCGGGCCGGGGCGGCGGGCCCGACCGCCTGCACCAGGCCGAGGCCGGGGATCTCCACCTGGTCGGAACGCTTCGAGGTGACCGTCAGCGAGAGCTGGTCCCCGGCCAGCAGCGGGATCACCTGGATCCTCCTCCGATCGGCGCGAATCGTGGTCCTCAGCGCCTTCCCGGCCGGGACGACCTCGGGCTCCGTGCTCTCGGTCGGCTCGGTGGTGGTCTCGGTCGTCCCGTCGCGAAGCGACTCGCGCGGCACCAGCGCCGCGGCCAGGGTCGAGAGGCCGAGCAGGATCAGCATCACGATCAGCAGCCGGCGCGCCGCCATCAGCCGGGCGCGGGGGGGAAGAGCCTGGGCCTCACGTCGCTCGACACGATATGGCCGCCGCTCTCCTCGACGCCGCCCTGCTCGCGCTGCTGGCGATCGTCACGGTCACCGACCTGCGGGCACGGATCGTCCCGGACCGGGTGCTGCTCGGGGCGGCCCTGATCGCGATTCCGGTGGCGGCGCTCGCCGATCCCGCCGGGTTGCCCGAGCGGGGGGTCGCGGCTCTCGGGGCGGGCGGGTTCCTGCTCTTCGCCGCGCTGATCCGGCCGGGTGGCATGGGCCTGGGCGACGTCAAGCTCGGCGCGGTGCTCGGCTTCTATCTCGGACGGGCGGTCGTGCCGGCCCTGCTGGTCGCCTTCGTCGCTGGCGCGCTGGCCGGACTCGCGATAGTCCTCCGCCACGGCTGGCGGGCCCGCGTCCGCGCGATCCCGTTTGCTCCGTTCATGGCGCTGGGCGCGATCTGGATCATGCTCGGACTCGGCTGCTAGCTTGGCGGAGCGTGAAGCCGATCGTCGCGATCCTGGCCGTGGGGCTGGTGGCGCTGCTCTGGGCGGCGCCCTCGCAGGGTGCGACCGCGAGCTCGGCGGGTGGCTTCCTCACGATCACCGGGGGGCCAGGCGAGTCGAACGAGATCGAGGTCAGCTACTCGCCCACGGTGCCCCAGTACCAGGTGGTTGACGTCTTCAGTCGGATCACGGCGGGCACCGGCTGCGTTCCCACGCTCAGCGGAGCCGCCGTCTGCTCGCCCGTCGGAGTCGCCCGTATCGTCGTCGATGCCGGGGACGGCGCCGACATCGTGGATCTCCTGCTTGAGAACGCCCCCGGGGCGATTCCCGCGACGGTGCGGGGCGGGAGGGGCAGCGATCTTCTCTTCGGCTCGACCGGTGCCGACGCGCTGGTGGGCGGCGCCGGCAGCGACGTCATGACGGGGAGGGGCGGGAACGATGAGCTGTTCGGCGGGAAGGGCAGTGACGTCTTCAGCGGCGGAGTCGGCCTCGACCGCCTCTTCGCGGCCGACGGCCGTCGCGACCGCAAGCTGAGCTGCGGCCCGGGCAGCAACCGCAGGGAGCGCGCCAAGCTGGATCGGCGGGACCCGAAGCCGAAGAGCTGCTGAGCCAGCCGTCGGCCTCGCGGCAAACGCGCGCCCGCTGGCCGGTGCGGGTGCGCTCTAGCCTAGGCGCATGGCGCTCAGATTCACCACAGCGGGCGAGTCGCACGGGCCGGGGCTCGTGGCGATCGTCGAGGGCCTGCCCGCGGGGCTCGAGCTCGACCGCGAGGCGCTGGACCGCGAGATGGCACGGCGCCAGCTCGGCCACGGCCGCGGCGGGCGGATGAAGATCGAGAGCGACTCGGTCGAGATCCGCTCCGGGGTGCGGCATGGCCGGACGCTCGGCAGCCCGATCGCGGTGCTGGTGGCCAACCGCGACTACAAGAACTGGGAGGAGCGGATGGGGCCGTGGCCGGTCGAGGCGGAGGTCGAGGAGTCGCACCTGCCGCGCCCGGGCCACGCCGACCTCGCCGGGCTGCTCAAGTTCGGTCACAGCGACGTCCGCAACGTGCTCGAGCGCGCCAGCGCGCGGGAGACCGCCGCGCGCGTGGCGGCGGGCTCGCTCGCCAAGGCGTTTCTCGGGGCGCTCGGGGTGAGCGTCCATAGCCACGTGGTCCAGATCGCCTCGGTCAGCGCGCCGCAGCGGGACGACCTCTCCCCGGTGGACTTCGACGGAGTCGACGAGTCCCCGGTGCGCTGCCTCGACGAGGCGACCTCGGCCGCGATGGTCGAGGAGATCGACCGGCTGCGCAAGGAGAACGAGTCGCTCGGCGGCAAGTTCGAGGTGCGCGCCTTCGGCCTGGTTCCCGGCCTCGGCTCGATGGCCTCTTGGAGCGAGAAGCTCGACGGCCGCCTGGCCCAGGCCGTCTGCTCGATCCAGTCGGTCAAGGGCGTCTCGCTCGGCGAGGGCTGGGAGGTGGCCGGGCGTCCCGGCTCGGAGGCGCACGATGAGATCTTCTTCTCCGAGGAGCGCGGCTGGTACCGGGAGACGAACCGGGCCGGCGGACTCGAGGGCGGCATGACCAACGGCGAGCCGCTCGTGGTGCAGGCCGCGATCAAGCCGATCTCGACCCTGACGCAGCCGCTGCGCTCGGTCGACACCGAGACCAAGCAGCCCGCCGAGGCGATGCGGGAGCGCACCGACTCGACCGTCGTGCCGGCGGCGGCGGTGGTGGCGGAGGCGATGGTCGCGCTGACCCTGGCCGGCGCCTACCGCGAGAAGCTCGGCGGGGATCACATCGCCGACGTGCTGGCTGCGCTCTCGGCCTACAAGGAGCGGATCGGATGGCGGAGGTAAGGCCAGAGGTCCCCCGGCCGGCGATCGTCTTCATCGGGTTTATGGCCGCGGGCAAGACCCGGGCGGCCGAGGCCGCGGCCGATCGACTTGGCCTTGCCGCGCTCGACGTGGACGGCCTGCTCGAGAGCGAGCTGGGCGAATCGATCGCGTCGCTGTTCGAGCGGGGAGAGGAGGCCGAGTTTCGCCAGCGGGAGGAGGCCCTGACCCTGAAGCTCCTCGAATCGGGCGAGGGCCCCGGGGTGATCGCGCTGGGCGGAGGCGCGATCGCAAGCGAGCAGGTGCGCGAGGCGCTGGCCGACCACGTCTGCGTCTGGTGTGACGTCGATCAGGAGCTTGCCTGGCTCCGTGCCGAGGGCTCGGGACGGCCGCTCGCCGTGGATCGGGAGGAGTTCTCCCGCCGCTATGCCGAGCGTCAGCCGCTCTACGAATCGGTGGCGCAGGTCGTCCTGCCCTCCAATGCGCGCGAGGCGGCGTATGCCGCCGCACCCTGGATCGCCGAGCTGCGTGACGCGCCGCCCCCTCTCCGGGAGGACGTCCGGATGCTGTGGGCGAGCAGCAAGTCGGGCGGCTACCCGGTCTTCCAGGGCAGCGGTCTCATCCGGAGCGGCTTCCCGGCCTTCGATGGCCGGCGATTCCTGGTGACCGACAAGAACGTGGGCCCGAGATACGCAAGCCATCTTTCCCCGGATGGCTCCCTGGAGCTCGAGCCCGGGGAAGCGCAGAAGACCCTCGAGACGGCAGAGCTCGTCTGGGCGGAGCTGGTCCGGTTCCGGATGACCCGCCACGACATGCTGATTGCCCTCGGGGGCGGCGTGGTGGGCGACCTGGCGGGCTTCTGCGCCGCGACCTACCAGCGCGGCGTGCCGCTGGTCCAGGTCCCGACCACCCTGGTCGGCCAGGTGGACTCGGCATACGGCGGCAAGACCGGTGTGGACCTGCCCGAGGCCAAGAACTACATCGGCGCCTACCACCAGCCGCTCGCGGTCCTGACCGATCCTTCGACGCTGGAGACGTTGCCACCGGAGGAGCTGGCGGCCGGCTTCGTCGAGGTGGTTAAGACGGCGCTGATCGCGGGTGGAGCGCTCTGGGAGCGGGTGCGGGCGATCGAGCGGCTCGACCCCGGCGAGCTCGGAGACGTGATCTTCGCCTGCGCCCGCACCAAGCTCGCGGTGGTCGCCGAGGACGAGCGCGACTCCGGCCGGCGGGCCGTGCTCAACCTCGGCCATACGGTGGGCCACGCGATCGAGGCCGACACGGGATACGAGCGCTACCGCCACGGGGAGGCGGTCGGCCTCGGGCTGCTCGCGGCGCTGCGCCTCTCGGGCGCGGACGAGCTGCGCGAGGAGGTCTCCTCGCTGCTCGCCGCGCACGGCCTGCCGACCGCGCTCGACCCCGGGGTGGACGTCGACGGCCTGCTCGAAGCGGTCGGGCGCGACAAGAAGCGGACCCGCGAGGGGCTCGGCTTCGTTCTGCTCGAGCGCCCGGGCGAGCCGCGCTGGGGGGAGCGGGTGGAGCCGGATAGGGTGCGCGCCGCGGTCGAGGAGCTGCGCGAATAGGCAACCCCGATGGCCACCCGATCCCACAATCGCGTCGAGGTCCTGCACGGAGTCAACTTCGACGTCCTCGGTGAGCGGGACCGGGTGATCTACGGCGGCTTCACCCTCCCGGAGCTCGAGGTGAAGATCAAGCGCTTCGCCAAGGAACTCGGGCTCGAGGTGCGGTTCTTCCAGAGCAACCACGAAGGCGAATTCGTCGAGCACCTCCACCGGCTGCCGAAGATCGCGGACGCCGCGATCATCAACGCCGGCGCCTGGTCCCACTACTCGTGGGCGATCCGCGACGCCTTCGACTTCACGGGCGTCCCCGCCGTCGAGGTGCACCTCTCAGACATCTTGAAGCGGGAGGAGTGGCGCCGGACCTCCGTCTTCGAGGGGCTCGACACGATCCTCGGGCAGGTCCACGGCAAAGGCCCCGACGGCTACCGCGAGGCGCTCGAGCTGATCTCCACGCGGCTCGGCGAATGAGCAGGGCCGAGCGCCTCGGGAAGCTGGTCGCAGAGCGCGAGCTCGACCAGCTGTTCGTCTCCGACCTGATCAACGTTCGCTACCTAACCGGCTTTTCGGGGACGAACGGTGCCTGCCTGGCGGGACCCGAGGAGCGCGTCTTCTTCACCGACTTCCGCTACACCGAGCGGGCCGCGCGGGAGGTCGGCGCCGAATGGGAGCGCCCCGAGGCCGAGCGGGAGCTGATCCCCCAGATCGCGGCCCGGATGCGCGGCCGGGTCGGCTTCGAGGACGGCAAGCTCAGCGTTCGCTCCCTGGGCCGGCTCGAGGAGGCGGTCCCCGAGGGGGTGAAGCTGTTGCCCGCCGGAGACCCGGTCGAGGAGCTTCGCGCCCGCAAGGAGCCCGAGGAGATCGAGCGGATCGCGGCGGCCGCCGAGCTCGCCGACGAGGTCTACCGCTGGGCGCTCGAGCGGGGCCTGAGCGGGCGTGCCGAGCGCGAGGTCGCACGCGCCTGCGAGGCGCGGATCCGGGAGCTCGGCGCCGAGCCGTCCTTCCCGCCGATCGTCGCCGCCGGCCTCAACGGCGCTCTGCCGCACGCCGAGCCCGAGGAGCGGGAGATCGGCTCCGGCGAGCTGGTGGTCTTCGACATGGGCGCGCTGCTCGACGGCTACTGCTCCGACTGCACCAGGACCTACGCCACGGGCGAGCCCGGCGAGGACGCCCGGGAGATCTACGAGCTGGTCCGCTCGGCACAGGCGGCCGCGCTCGACGCGGTCCGGGGCGGAGCGACCGGCCGGGAGGTGGACGCCGTACCCCGCGAGATGATCGAGGCGGCCGGACATGGCGAGCGCTTCGGCCACGGCACCGGCCACGGGGCCGGCCTCGAGGTCCACGAGGGGCCGCGGCTCGCGGCGAGCTCGGATGACGAGCTCGCGGAGGGCAACGTCGTCACCGTCGAGCCGGGCGTTTACCTGCCGGGGCGCTTAGGGGTGCGGATCGAGGACCTGGTCGCCGTCACCGCCGAGGGGCACCGCAACCTGAGCGGCCTGCCCAAGGAGCTCGAGCTGGTCGACTGAGGCCGGCGGCCAAGCCTCGATTTTGGGGACTGGTGCGCCCTCGGGCACGCAACTTGCCCTCAAGGGTGCCCCGCGCCTGCCGATACGGCTGGTATGAGGCGCTCAGCTGAGCTGAGGGCGCTCGAGGCGTCGCAGGGGACGCCGAATGAGCCCCCGCCGTCGATGGAGTCGCTTGCCGCGATCCGCTCCGAGGTGCGCCGCGAGCGCCTGCTCGACATGGAGGCGCGCCTCAAGAAGTACCGCGGCCTCGCCTTCCTGGTCCTGGCCCTGGCATTGGTCGCCGCGGCTCCCACCTACGGCTGGTGGTGGCTGGGGCTGCTAGCCGCGGCTCTGGCCAGCTTCAGCATCGCGGACCACTTCATGGCGCGCAGCAGGCGACCCGGGGTCTGGATCGGGGTCGCGTGGGGCCTCTCGCCCGTGTTTATCGCGATCGGGGTGGTCGCGACGGACGGGGTCAACAGCCCCGCGCTGGCCTGGTTCGCCGCGCCCGCAGTGACCCTCGGGGCCCGCTTCGAGCCCCGCGGAATCATGGCGGGCACCCTGTGGATCCTGTTCGTGATGCTGGTCGCGATCGTGGGCTCGGATCCGCTCGGCGTGTTCGGGGTATATCCCGACCGGCTCGCGGGGGCGGTGGCGCTGGTAGTCGCCGTCACCATCCTCTCGCTGGCGCTGGCGGACTCCGATCGCGTCTACCGGCGCCGCTCGACCCTCGATCCGCTCACCGGCTCGTTCAACCGGACGGCGCTCGACCGGCGGCTCTCCGAGCTCGACGGTCATCCGGTCGAGAAGGAGGAGGGCATCTCCTTCGCTTTCCTGCTCGCCGACCTCGACCACTTCAAGCGGGTCAACGACGAGCACGGGCACCCGGTCGGCGACCTCGTGCTGCAGGACACCGCCTATCTCTTCCGCAGTGCCCTACGCGCCTCGGACGCCGTCTACCGGGTCGGCGGGGAGGAGTTCCTCGCCGTCCTGCCGGGCGCCGACGAGGACCGGGCGATGGAGATCGCCGAGCGGCTTCGCCGGACCATTCGCGATCGCCGTGCCAGCGGGATCGGCATCACGGTCAGCATCGGCGTCGCCGTGGCTGTCGACGGGGAGCTCGACTCAGACGACATGGTCGCCCGCGCCGATGGCGCCCTCTACGCCGCCAAGGCCGGCGGCCGGGACCGGGTCTGCCTCGCCGGCGCCGGTGGCGGCCACAGCGAGCCGGACGACCCGGACGGCTTCTGCTTCCCGCTGGCGGAAGCGCGGAACGGCAACCGCGTGCGGCCCTAGCCGTCTACGGAGAAGCGGCCGCTGGAGATCTTCTGCGTGGCGCCGTCGTTCACCTCGATCGTGACGTTGGCGCCGCTCGGGATCTGCGCCGTGCCGGTGATCGGGGGGGAGCCGCCGGCGACCTGGACGTCGATCTCGCCCGCGGATCCAACCAGCCGCACCCTCTGGCCGCCGATCACGCCGCCGCCCACACCCCCGGCGAAGGTGGCCTCCTGGACGCCCGGACCGACGAAGACCGAGAATTGGCTGTCGAGCGTGATCTCCGTCCTGCCGCCGCTGGGACCGCCGTCGACGCGGACGAAGAAGTCGTTCGTCTGGGTCGCGGCCGGATCGATGAAGAGGTGCGCGTCCCCGAAGTTCGAGGGGGGCAGCACCTCGGCGTCGGGGATGGGCAGCGCATGGGTGCCCTCGTCCACGTGGGTCGCCCGGTAGGTGACCTGGCCGCTCCCCTGGTCGAGGCGCGGATCGGCCAGCTCGAACACGGCCGTGTCGCCCTCCTCGGGCTGCGCGTCCACCACCAGGGCGGCGTTGGGCGGGTCGTCCTCGAAGCCCCGCTGCGCCCACTGCTCGACGAACTCGGCGAGCGTCTCGGTGCTCGCCCGGCGCGTCGGCCGGTCGGTGAACGAGGTCACGTTCGGGGCCGGGTCCGTCAGGGTGAGCTCGAAGACGTCCTCCTGCCCCTGAACGGGGGCGAGGGAGCCGCCGCCGGTGGTCTGGGCGAAGAGCAGGCCGCCTCCCTCGACGGCCGTGCTCGTCTCCTCCCCGTCGTCGTCACCGCAGGCGGCCAGCGTGAGCGAGGCCGCCAGCATCACCGCCGCGATCGCCATCAGGCGCGAGCTGAGCACGGCGCGAGCCTATCGCGCCTCTGCCGCCGCGGAAGCCCCGGTTTTCAGGTCCCCGGTTCGCGGCCCGCGCTGATCGGCCGGCCGAACGAGCCGGCGGCCCCCCGGCGCGAACCGCAGCCCGCGCCGGGGTCCGTCAGCTAGCCCCTCGGCGCAAACAGCGGGGGGTCGTACTTGCTCGCCAGGCGAGCGAGCGTCAGCGCGCCGACCAGCAGACCGAAGTCCCGCAGGGCGACGTCGTAGTAGCCCGAGTGGCTGAGCAGGTTGACGATGATGCCGCCGAGCCATGCCGCGACCACGTAGGCCGCATAACGCGGCTTCAGGGCGACGGCGATGCCGGCGAGGATCTCGATCACCCCCACCGCGTACATAGCCTCAGCCGCGGTGCCGGGAACGATGTCGTTGATCCACGGCGCCAGGTAGATCTCCCAGTTGACCAAGACGTCGAAGAACTTGTCCAGGCCGAACAGGACCGGCAGGACCGCGAATCCGATCCGCAGCATCCAGAACGCCTGATAGCCGGCGTCGCTCTTGAGGCGATCCACCGTAGAGGCCACTCCGTCGTGCGCCTTGGCGTCACGGGCGGCGCGGCCGGTCAGCGTGGCCGATTCCATCGGTACCTCCTTGGTTGGGTGAATTTGCTGCATCGGATCGTTGGCGTCGGCCGGACGCGATCTCTTACCCTGGGCTGCCCCGACCTGCCTGGGGATCAACTCGGCGGGTAAGGAAACCTCCAGAGGCGACACAAACAGGACATGCGACGACTGAGGGCAATCGAGAACTCGGCGGAGCTCGGCTCCGGATCGAGCGAGTGGCGACGCCACCGCCTGCTTCGAGCGGGCGTGCCGCCCGAGCTCGCCGAGACCGTGGCCCACGATCGGCGCTTCGACGTTCACGCCCTGCTGGAGCTGCTCGACCGCGGCTGCCGGCCCGAGCTCGCGGTGCGGATCGTGGCGCCCCTTGACGAGGCGGGCGAGTGACGCTGGCGGCGAGTGCCAAACCGATCGGTTCGTCGGCCGTTCCGCGAGAGAGCCTCGACGAGGAGTCGCGCAGCTGGCTCGCCGCCCTGCGGGCAGATGGCCACGAGCGTGAGGAGGCTACGGCGCGCCTCTATGAGCTGCTGCTGAAAGCCTCGCGCTTCGAGGTCAACCGCCGCCGGGTTGCGATGCCGCACCTGCGCGGCGACGACTTCGACGACCTGGCCCACCAGGCGGCGAGCGATGCGCTGATGGCGGTCCTGGGGAAGCTCGACGACTTCCGCGGCGACAGCCGCTTCACGACCTGGGCCTACAAGTTCGCCCTGCTCGAGGCGGCGGTGAAGCTGCGGCGACGGGCCTGGCAGGGTCGGGAGCTCCCGGTCGAGCCGGATGACTGGTCCGTGTTCGCGGACGCCGGCGCCTCCCCGACCGCGGGGCTCGAGCAGCGGGAGCTGCTCGAAGGGGTCCAGGAGAAGGTCAAGACGGAGCTGTCTCCCCACCAGCGGGAGGTGCTCCTCGCCGTGGCGGTGAACGGGGTCCCGATAGACGTGATGTCCGAGCGGCTCAACACGACGCGCGGCGCCCTCTACAAGACCATCCACGACGCCCGCAAGAAGCTTCGGGCCGGTCTCGCCGACGCCGGCTTCAACCTCGATGCGCGAGAGGGGGTGAAGAGCGATGGCTGAGAGGAAGCGGGACGGGCTGGCCGATCGGCTCCTGGGACCCCGCGGGCCCGAGCTCAGCTGCGAGCAGTGCTTCGAGGAGCTCGATCGCTACGTCGAGTTCGAGATCGCCGGCGCCGATCCCGACGCCCGGATTCCCGGCATGCGAGCCCACCTCGAGGGTTGCCCGGCCTGCGCCGAGGACCACGCCAGCCTGCGGGATCTGATCGCGCAGAGCCGGCCCCCGGCCGAGACCCTGTAGCGCTGATTCCGAGTCCTACCCACGCCCTGAAGCAGGGCTCGGCCTCCGGATGGCGCCGGGCGCAGGGATCTGACAAAGGCCGTCCGGCCTCAGCGTGCCGCCTCGGCCAGCAGGTCCACCTGCTCGGGATCCGGCGAGCACGGGAACAGGAAGAGCTCGTCGACTCCGGCGTCGGCGAACGCCTGGACATAGCCCCGCACCGTGTCAGCGTCGGTCGCAGCGCTGGCGATGACCTGCTTCGCGGGCTCCTCTCCCATCGCGGCGTAGTAGTGGCCGAGGTAGGACTCGGCGTTCCGCTCGCCGTCGGCGCCCAGCGAGAAGTAGGCCAGCGCACCGACGTAGGGCTTGCCATCCCGACCGGCGGACTCCCACTCGGCCTCGAGCTTGGCGCGGCCCTCGCTGGCCTGCTCTGGAGTGCCGCCGCCGAGGATCCAGCCGGCGCCATGGCGAGCGGCTCGCTTGAAGGCCGCGGCGACCGACCCGCCGACCAGGATCCGCGGGGGGTCGGAGCTGACATCGGGACCGATCCCTCCGGCGACGCCGTACTCGTGTCCGGACCAGACCCGCTCGATCTCTTCGAGCATCTCGTCGAGCTTGCGACCGCGCTCGGAGTAGCTGATGCCCGACGCCTCGTAGTCGTCCTCGCGCCAGCCGAGGCCGAGGCCGAGGGAAAAGCGCCCGCCGGAGATGCGGTGCACCGAGGCCGCCTCCTTGGCGAGCAGCGCGCCGTTGAGGCGGTAGGGGGCCAGCAGCACCGTCGACGCAAGCGGGATCCGCTCGGTCACGGCGGCCGCGCCGGCCAGCGACGTCAGCGGCTCGTAGCCGGGATAGACGAGGCGATCCAGGGTGCCCAGGCTCGAGAACCCCGCCGCCTCGCCGCGGCGCGCGAACTCCAGCAGCTGCTCGCCCTCGGTCCCGGGGACCGTATTCGGCAGTCCGACCGCTACATCCATTCGCAATCCTCCCTTTCTGACGGCTTCGTACGCTCTTCCGGTGACGCTAGCGGACATACCCGCTTGGGCCGCGGCCATGCTCGAGCGTGAGCGCGTCGGCCGCCTCGCGTTCCTCGACGACGCCGGCCGCCCCCGGGTGCTGCCGATCACCTTCGCGATCGCCGGGGACGCGATCTGGAGCGTCATCGACGAGAAACCGAAGCGTCGCGCCGAGCCCGCGCGCGTCCGGTGGCTGCGCGCGCGACCCGAAGCGGCCCTGGTGGTGGACGTCTACGACGACGACTGGTCGGAGCTCGCCTGGGTGCAGGTGCTCGGCCGCGTCGAGATTCTCGCCGTCGAGGAGGCACCGGCCGCGATCAAGGCCCTGGCGGCGAAGTACGAGCCGTATCGCGAGCGGCGCCCACCGGGGCCGCTGCTCCGTCTCGCGCCGGAGCGGGCTCTCTGCTGGCGCGCCCAGGATTCGTCCGGCTAGCCTTTCGAGCCCGTGATCAGCACCAACCAGTTCAAGAATGGCACCCACATCGAGGTGGGCGGGACGGTCTTCCGCATCGTCGAGTTCCAGCACGTCAAGCCCGGCAAGGGGGGTGCCTTCGTGCGCTCGAAGCTGAAGCGGGTCGAGGATGGGGCGGTGATCGACAAGACCTTCAAGGCGGGCGAGAAGTTCAGGCCGGTGCGCACCGAGACCAAGAAGATGCAGTACCTCTACGAGTCCGGGGACGCCGCGGTGTTCATGGACAACCGAAGCTACGACCAGTTCGAGATCCCGAAGTCGGTGGTGGGGGAGGCCCTGCAGTGGGTGCCGCCCAACTCCGACCTGGACCTGCTCTACGTCGATGAGCGACCCGCCGGCGCGCAGCCACCGAGCGCGGTCGAGCTGACCGTCTCCCAGACCGACCCCGGGGTGAAGGGCGACACGGCCTCGGGAGGCGGCTCGAAGCCCGCCACCCTGGAGACCGGTGTGGTCGTTCAGGTCCCCCTCTTCATCGACGAGGGCGAGCGGGTCCGAGTGGACACCCGCAGCGGCGAGTACGTCTCCCGCGCCTAGGGCGCCAGGTCGTACGAGGCGCCGGGCGGCACGGGCCGCGGGACTCCGAGGTAGGTGAGCACGCTGCCGCGCACGAGCGCGCCGAAGAGAAGGCCAGGCTCGGCCCCGGGAGCCGGCGCGATCTCGGCTCGGACGCCGTGGAGGTCGCCGTCCGTCTCGGCACTGATCTCCGAGCTCGCGATCTCCTCCGAGATCGGTCTGCCCGTCAGCTCGTCGACGCCGTCCGGCGCGAACGCCTCCTCGAGCGCCGCCCGCCGCCGCTCGGAGTCCTCCTCCGAGCCTTCCACCGCGCAGAGGACCTCGACTCCATCGGCTCGCAGGCCGACGGCGGTCAGCTCCGGGCTCGCCGGCCGGTTGTAGGTGTGGGTGGCGAGCAGCATCCGGGCAGCCGCCACCTCCCCGAGACACCGCGCGGCGGCGCGCAAGCGCGGCGATTCGTCGGCGAGGGTGCCGCGCTCGGCGATCAGCGCCGCACGGGCGGGCTCGAAGCGGGCGAGCACCACTCCCTCCGGCCCGATCGCGATGCGGGAGACGAGCGCCCCGAACGGGACCAGCGGGCCCCGCGTGCGGCCGTCGGCGGGCTCGCCGAGATCGAACAGCGTCCACTCCCCGCTGGGATGCTCCATCGCTCCGGCCTCCCTGAGCAGCCGCGGCAGCCTCCCTGGCTCCGCGTCCCTGAAGAGCACTGCGAGCGCGTAGGAGCCGCTCAGCGCGACCGCGCTGCTCGCCGAGGCGGGGTCGAATCCGGTGGTCCGCCGGATCCGGGCCGACTTCTCGAGCACGTCGTCGGCCCCGGGTCCCAGTGCGTCGGCCGCGGCAACGGATTCTCCGGGTACCGCCTCCGGCTCCAGCCAGCCGAAGCCGGTGCCGGTCGGGGAGACTCCGTCCCCGACGTTGGCGAGTGCCGCACCGAGCCGGGTGTCGACTTCATCCAGCTCCCCGCCGCACGAGGCGGCGCCCATGGCCAGGGTGACGCCGGCAAGGGTCACGACGAGCCTGATCGACATGGCCAGACGGTACCCGCGCCGCTCCACCGGCGGTCTAGCCTTCGGTCCGATGAGGCGATCGGATCAGAGGCGAGAGGCGGTCTTCGCCGGCTACCAGCACGAGGTGACCGGCAGGCGGCTCGAGGAGCTGCTCGAGGGCGCGAAGCCGTTCAGCCGCGAGCTCGCCGAGGGGGTCGCGGCAAATCGTGCCGAGCTCGACGAGCTGATCGCCCGCCACTCGAAGGGGTGGTCGCTGGAGCGGATCGCGCCCCTCGAGCGCAACATCATGCGGGTGGCGCTGTACGAGGCGCTGCACCGCGCCGATGTCCCGGTCGAGGTCGCGATCGACGAGGCGGTCGAGCTGAGCAAGGAGTACTGCGGCGCCGACGCGCCCGGCTTCGTCAACGGGATCCTCGGCGCCGCGGTTGGGGAGCCCGCTTGAGACTCGGCTCCGCCCGGGCGCTGCTGATCGACCTGGACGGGGTGCTCTACGTCGAGGACGAGCCGATCCCGGGAGCGAAGGATGCGGTCGCCGCGCTTCGCGACCAGGGCCTCGGGCTCCGGTTCGTCACCAACACCACCGCCCGCTCGCACCGGCAGACCCTGGAGCGGCTGGAGCGGCTCGGCTTCGGCGTCGCGGACGAGGAGCTGGTCACCCCCGCGGCGCTGGCGCGCCGCCGCTGCGAGGAGGCCGGGCACGAACGCGTCGCCCTGATCATGAACGAGGACGTGAAGCGCGACTTCGAGGGACTGACCGAGACCGACGACGGTCCCGGGGCGGTGATCATGGGCGACCTCGGCGCCGCCTTCGGCTTCGAGATCCTCAACCGGGCCTTCCGGCTGGTGATGGACGGCGCTGAGCTGATCGCGCTGCAGAAGAACCGCTTCTGGCTCACCCCGGACGGCCTCTCGCTCGACGCCGGCCCCTTTGTCGCCGCGATCGAATACGCGACCGGGCGCGAGGCGCTGGTGGTGGGTAAGCCGTCGGCCGCCTTCTTCGAGCTGATCCTCGCCGATCTCGGCGCCGACCCCGACGAGGCGGCGATGGTCGGCGACGACGTCGAGACGGACGTGGGCGGCGCGATGCGGGCCGGGCTGGGCGGGATCCTGGTCCGCACCGGCAAGTACCGCGAGGACTTCGTGCGCGCCTCCGGCATCGAGCCGACCGCCACGGTCGACTCGGTCACCGAGGTCCCGCGGCTTGTGACGGGCTGATCCCCTCCTGCAGCGAATCGCCCGCCCGCAGGTGGCGGGCTGGACGAACGTATCAGTAGTTCTCCACCCAAAATCGCGCAAATAGTGCGGTTGTGGAGAGGGGGTCGGGAGCGGGATGCTGTCGATGAAGGAGGAGACGGATGGGAGTTCCCTCGAAGCGAAGTGCGGAAGTAGAGCTCGAGCTGAGCTGGCCGCTCAGCAGCCAGTGGGCGCAGCCGATCGATTACCTTGGCCGCGATGGAGAGCTCGCGGAACCTGGAACGGATCACCGGGCGCCTGGAGCAGGTCGCTCAGGAACTCGGTTCCGACCCGGACGAGGAGCGCGCCGCCGAGCTGGTGCGGGAGGCGTCCGAACTGGCCGCCGAGGCGGGGCGGGCGGTGGAAGCCGCCCTGAGGGCCGCGACGGATACACCACAGCGCTGAGGGAGGCGATGGGCCGGTACCCCGACGACCTGCGCGAGCTGGTCGAGTCCTACCTGGAGGAGCTGCACTTCTCGCCGCCGCCCGGGACCGAGGGCCTCGAGGAGGCGATGCGCTACTCGGTGCTCGCCGGCGGCAAGCGGATCCGCCCGGTCCTGGCGCTGGCCACCGCCCGGGCGGTCGGAATCGAGCCCGAGACCGTGCTGCCAGCGGCCGGCGCGATCGAGCTGATCCACACCTACTCGCTGATCCACGACGACCTGCCGGCGATGGACGACGACGAGCTGCGGCGGGGGATGCCGACGTCGCACGTCAAGTACGGCGAGAACGTCGCGATCCTCGCCGGCGACGCGCTCTTCGCCGAGGCGCTGCGGCTGTTCAGCGAGGGACAGCGGGGCGAGCCCGATCGCGTCCTGGCCGCGATGGGGGAGCTGATCAGCGCCACCGGAGTGGGCGGCATGGTGGGCGGCCAGTACGTCGACGTCACCGTCTTCGATGCGGCGGCCGAGCGGAGCAACGGGCCTCGTCCGAGCGCCGAGCAGCTCCGGGAGATGGAGGCGCTCAAGACCGGGCGGCTGATCGCGGCGAGCGTCGGCGTCGTACTGGTACTTGCCGGAATGCCCGAAACTGAGACAATTCCGTATCGCCGTTTCGCCGATGAGCTCGGCGCGCTGTTCCAGATCGTCGACGACATTCTCGACGTGACGGGCAGTGACGAGGAGCTCGGCAAGCCGAGCGGCAGCGACGAGAGGCACGGCAAGCTCACCTACGTGAGCGCCTTCGGGCTCGAGCGGGCCCGAGAGCTGGCCTCGGAGTCGCACCGCAAGGCTCGCGAGGCACTCGCCGAGACGGAAGCGAAGAGCGACGATCTGGCCCGCATAACCGACTTCATCCACACCCGGCACACCTGATGGCGATCAAGCGCAAGTCCAAGCGGAGCGACGGCGAACGTCTGCTCGAGTCGATCGACGCGCCGACCGACCTCCACGAGCTCTCCGAGGAGGAGCTCCAGGAGGTGGCGGGGCAGACCCGGGAGCTGATCATCGACACGATCGGCGAGATCGGGGGCCACTTCGGCGCCAACCTCGGCACCTGCGAGCTCGCGGTGGCGCTGCACAGCCTGCTCGAGTCGCCCCGCGACAAGATCCTCTGGGATGTCGGCCACCAGGCGTATCCGCACAAGGTCCTGACCGGCCGCCGTGAGCGCCTCGACACGATCCGCCAGTACGAGGGCCTCGCCCCGTTCTGCTCGGTGTTCGAGTCCGAGCACGACATCATGGGCGCCGGCCACGCATCGACCTCGATCGGCTACGCGGTGGGGCTGAAGGAGGCGATGCGCAAGGGGATCGGCGAGGACGGCAAGGTCGTCGCCGTGATCGGCGACGGCGCGCTCACCGGGGGCGTCGCCTACGAGGCGCTCCATCACGCCGGCGGCCTCCAGACCCCGGTCGTGATCGTGCTCAACGACAACGGCATGTCGATTTCCCCCAACGTCGGCGCCCTCTCGCGCTACTTCCAGCGGGTGCGGCTCAACAAGCGCCTGTACCAGGCGCGGGCCTCGGCCGAGGGTCGGCTCACCCAGCTCCCGCTCGGCGTCGGGCGCAGGATCGAGCGGCTGGGACCGGAAGTGAAGGCCGCGATCAAGGCCTACTGGGCGCCCGGCCTCTTCTTTGAGGAGCTCGATCTCGCGTACATGGGCGTGATCGACGGACACGACGTCAGCGCGCTCCGCGCCGCGCTCTCGGAGGCGCTCGAGGCGGAGCGCCCCGTCGTGGTCCACATCCACACGGTCAAGGGCAAGGGGTTCGAGCCGGCCGAGCACGGCGGCCTCGAGGGGATGGAGAAGTGGCACGCCGCCAAGCCAGGTTCGATCGTGAACGGGGCGCCCGCCCCGAAGAAGGAGCCGACCCCCTCCAGGCCCGCCTCCTCCGCGTCGCGTCCGGGGGCGGCGGAGAAGCCGGTCGCGGTGCGCGAGTCCGACGCGCCGGAGACGATCGCCCCGGAGAAGCTCGAGAAGCCGCCCCCCAAGGCCCCGCCCCAGTACACGGCGGTGTTCGCCGAGGCGCTGGTCGAGGAGGCAAAGCGCGACCAGCGGGTGATCGGGATCACCGCCGCGATGGCGGGGGGCACCGGGCTCAACAAGCTCTGCGAGGCGCTGCCCGACCAGTATTACGACGTCGGCATCGCCGAGCAGGACGCGGTCCTCTTCGGGGCCGGGCTGGCGATCCAGGGGGCGAAGCCGGTCTGCGCGATCTACTCCACCTTCCTGCAGCGGGCCTTCGACCAGCTCGTCCACGACGTCTGCCTGCAGAAGCTGAATGTGGTCTTCGCGATGGACCGCGCGGGGCTGGTCGGCGACGACGGCCCCACACACCACGGCTTCATCGACGTCTCCTACTTCCGCCCGCTGCCCAACGTGGTGGTGATGGCACCCCGCGACGAGGCGATGCTGGTGCACATGCTGCGCACCGCGCTCGCCTACGACGACGGACCGATCGCCTTCCGCTACCCGCGCGGCGCCGCCCAGGGCGCGCCGATGCCCGACGAGCCGCGCGAGATCGAGATCGGCAGGGGCGAGTTCCTGCTCCCCGGCGAGCGGGTGGCGTTGCTCGGCTACGGCTACGGGGTCCAGGTCGCGCTGAGCGCGGCGGAGATCCTGCGCAACAACGGCTTGGAGCCGACGGTGGCGGACGCCCGCTTCGCCAAGCCGCTCGACGGAGAGATGGCCGAGAAGCTCGCCGCCGACCACGACCTGCTGGTGACGGTCGAGGAGAACGTGCTGCCGGGCGGCTTCGGCTCAGCCGTGCTCGAGCACGTGGAGGACGCCTTCGCGGAGCGGGGCGCCGACCGCGCCCGGGTGCTGCGTGTCGGCCTTCCGGACCGCTACGTCACCCACGGCAAGCCCGCACTGCTGCGCGAGGAGGTCGGCTTCACCGGCGAGGGCGTCGCCGAGCGGGTTCTGACCGCGCTGGGCACGCGCGAGAGCGTCTTCGGCTAGCGGCACCTGCTCCGAATCGGCTTGGCCACGCCGAACGAGAACGTGGAGGTCGCCCGCCGCTGGTGGGCGAGGTTTAACGAGAGCGGCGAGCCGGCGCTCGACCTCTGCGACGAGGAGGTCGAGATGTGGAATCCCGACCGCTTCCTGGTCAGGGGGCCGTATCACGGGCACGAGGGAATTCGAAGGTGGCGGGACGACGTCTTCGACGTCTTCGACGACGCCTCGGTGGAGCCGGAGGAGATTCTCGATGCGGGCGACGGGGAGACCGTCGTCATGTTTCTGCGCCTCCGGGGAACCGCGCGCCACACCCGGATCAAGGTGGATGAGCCGTGGGCCGCGGTCTGCAAGCTTCGAGAGGGGAAGCTGCTGCGTGCCCAGGGCTACGTCAGCAGGCGGGACGCTCTCGAGGCGGCAGGCCTGCGGGAGTAGCTCGGCGAGCCGCGGCGAGGAGCCACGGCGCGAAGGCGATCGCGGCGATGTCGAAGAGGACGTAGACGCCGGCGATGCCGCTCGGGGGGTTCCCGGCCGGCAGGCTGGTGCCGGGCGCGAACTCGGCCCAGCCCCAGGCGCCGATCGAGGTCCCGTAGATCTCGAGGAAGCCGACCATCAGAAAGACCCCCGCGTAGACCGGGGCGTTGCGCCCGCGAACGAGCACGTAGATCAGCAGCGCGCCGCAGACGGCGCCGAGCGCGTCGGTCCGGCCGAGCATCAGCAGTCCCGCGACGCCCCAGGCCGCCACCAGGGCGATCACCCCGCCGAGGAAGGCGCGCCGGTGATCGCGCACGAGGGCGGACTGGCTGATCCGCAGCCCGGCGAGATAGACGAGGCCGTGCCCGGGCGGGACGAAGGCGGGCAGGTTCTCGAGCCGATAGGTGTAGGCGCCGAGGACGATCGAGCCGAGCACCTCCGCGCAGGTGGCGACGATCACCACCAGCAACACCCGGGCGCGACCCTGCGGCGTGAGCGGCACGCAGGCGGCGACCAGCAGAATCCAGGTGGCCGCGCCGAGCAGCAGCTGCTGGCTCGCGCTCGCAAATTGGTCGAGCCCGAGGAAGGCGACGATCACGCCGAGCACAATCGCCGCGAACAGCAAGGGCCTCGCGGGCTGACGCTCGTCCTGCATTAGCCCTTTATACGGTTCCGCGATGGCAAAGGATCAGGCGCCGGTGGATCGCGGGACCTGGCTCGCGCTGATCGCGATGGGAGTCGCGGTCTTCGTCGTCGCCAACGACTTCTCGGCGATCAACGTCGCGATCCCCCAGATCGAGCAGGATTTCGACACCGACGTCTCTTCGGCTCAGTGGGTGGTGAACGCCTACGCGCTCACCTTCGGGGTGCTGATCGTCACCGGGGGGCGACTCGCCGATCTCTTCGGCCGCCGCCGCGCGTTCTTCGTGGGCGCGGGGATCTTCGCCGCGATGTCGCTCGCGGGAGGAGCCGCGCAGAGCGAGGCGTGGCTGATCACGGCGCGCGTCCTGATGGGGATCGGCGGGGCGCTGATGTGGCCCGCGATCCTCGGTATGACCTACGGCGCCCTGCCCGAGAGCCGCGCCGGGCTGGCCGGCGGGATCATCCTCGGCGCCGCGGGGGTCGGCAACGCGGCCGGGCCGCTGATCGGCGGCACGCTGACCGACCTGCTGAGCTGGCGGTGGATCTTCTTCCTCAACCTCCCGGTCACGGCGTTCGCCGTCTTCGTCACCTGGCGACACGTCCATCAGCCGCGCCCGGAGGTGGGGGAGCGCAAGATCGACTACGGCGGCGTCGTCACCCTCTCGATCAGCCTCGTCGCCCTGCTGCTTGCACTCGACCAGGTGACCGACTGGGGCTGGGGCGACCCGCGGATCATCGCCCTGCTCAGCACCTTCGTGGTCCTGCTGGTCGCCTTCGCCCTGATCGAGCGCCGCGAGGGGCCGGCCGCGCTCGTCCCGGTGGAGCTGATGCGCGACAACCGCGACTTCCGCTGGGCCTGCCTGGCGATCCTGATGCTGTCGGCGATCTTCTTCGCCGTCCTGCTCTACCTGCCGCAGTTCATGCTCAAGGTGCTCGAGTTCTCCCCGATCGAGGCCGGCCTCGGGCTGCTGCCGATGATGGGCCTCTTCGCCCTGGTCTCGTTCATCTCTGGGCCGCTGTACGAGCGTTTCGGTGGCAAGCTGCTGACCAGCCTCGGCGCGGCCTGCTGCGCCGTCGGCCCGTTCCTGGTCTCACTCGGCGTCAGCGAGGAGGCCTACGGTGCGATCGTTCCGGGCATGGCGCTCACCGGCCTGGGAGTCGGCCTCTTCTACCCGGCCGCCACCACCGCCGGGGTCACCGCGGTCGAGGAGGCGCGCCGCAGCCTGGCCGGCGCGATCGCCTACATGTTCCAGATCGCCGGCGGCTCGATCGGCCTCGGCCTGACGACCACCGTCTTCATCGAGGCCGGCTCGCGCGCCACGGGCGACGCCTCCTTCATCGACGGCTTCGAGGCCGCCTTCCAGCTGGTCGCCGGGATCGCCGTGATCGGCTTCCTGATCTCCTTCTTCCTGATCGGCGGCCGGCCGCACCTCCACCGCGCCGCCCATCGCGCGGCGTCGCCCACGCCGCGCGGGCACGGCCCCTAGCTCGGCGGCCCGCCTAACGTGGGCAAAGCCCCGCTCGGCTGATGTCGAAGGGATCGCCCTCGAAGGCATGCGCGAGATCGCTTACGGCATGACCCCATCGGTAGCCCCGGCCGTCCACCTCAAACTGAGGCTCCTTGCCGGTGTAGTACGTCGTCACCACGTTCGAGACGACATTCCCGAATTCCTTGCAGCCCGGGTTGGGTTCTGCCGATGCCGCCGGGGCCGTGACCAACGCAGCAGCGG
>JBOGZI010000013.1:0-11168 GCA_050697275.1 Solirubrobacterales bacterium
GCGCGAGGACGGCGAGGTGAAGCGAGCCTACCTCGGGGTGACCGGCGGCGAGATCAGCTCGGAGATCGCCGAGGCGCTCAACCTACCGGCCGAGCGGGGCGTGCTGATCGAGCAGGTCTTCGAGGGCGGGCCGGCGGACGCGGCCGGGATCAACGGTGCCACCGGCCAGGCGACGATCGGCCCGGACGCCTTCCCGGTCGGCGGCGACATCATCACCGAGGTCGGCGGCAAGGAGGTCGCCGGGATGGAGGAAGTGATCGCGGCGGTGGACCGCCGCGACCCCGGCGACGAGCTCACCCTGACCGTGCTCAGCGACGACGATGAGCGCGAGGTCACCGTGAAGCTCGGCGAGCGCCCCGCCAACGTCAAGGACGCGAGCGTCACTCCCCCGCTGCCCTAGGGCGCCTGGGCCGCGGCGGGCTCGGGCGCGGCGCCGTGCCTGATCAGGGCCTCGGCGGTGTCGGCGATCGAATCCTCGATCGGCATCGGGGTCCAGCCCAGGGTCGAGCGTGCCTTCTCCGAGGTGACGTCGACGCGCTTGCCGAGGTCGCCGACGATCGACCGCAGCCCGCCGTCGACCAGGGCCATCCCGCGGACCACGAAGCTCGGGACCGTCCGGGTCGGCGCCTTCGCCGCCCGCTCCCCGAGCCGCTCGCGCAGGATCGCGGCGACCTCTCCCATCCACAGCCAGCGATCGGCCGCGATGAAGCGCTCTCCGCCGGCCTTGGGATCCGTCATCGCGCGGATCTCCAGGTCGGCGACGTCGCGGACATCGACGAAGTTGAAGCCCAGCTTCGGCACGCCGGGCATCCCCTTCAGCATCCGCTCGATCACCTCGAGTGAGTAGGAGAGGTCGTTGGCGATCACCGGGCCGAGGATCGCGCCCGGGTTGACGACGGCCAGCCGATCCTCCTCGGCGCGCTCGCGGACCAGCTCCCAGGCCGCCATCTCGGCGATCGTCTTCGACCGCGGGTACGCGTTCAGATCCGGGTTGTGGAGGTCAGTCCAGCACTCCTCGGTGATCGGGCCGTCCGGCGGATCGGCCGGATTGCGGAGCGCCGCCACGGAGGAGGTGACGACGACCCGCTTGGCGCCGGCGTCGAGGGCCGCGCCGAGCACCCGCAGCGTCCCCTCGCGCGCGGGGACGATCAGCTCGTCCGGGTCCTTGGGCTGGGACGGCGGGAAAGGCGAGGCGACGTGGAGCACGTAGTCGCAGCCGGCAACGGCCTCCTGCCAGCCGTCGTCCCTGGTCAGGTCCGCGGCGAGGACCGTGAGCCGATCGCCGGGGTCGACCTCCGGCTCGAATCGGGACCGGATCTCCGACTCCTTCGAGGGATCGCGGATCGTGGCGCGGACGTCGTAGCCCCTGCGCAGCAGCTCGATCACGCACCAGCCGCCCAGGAAGCCCGAGCCGCCCGTGACCAGGACCGTCTCGCTTCGTCTCGCTTCGTCCATCGGCCCAGCCTACGCTCAGGGGCGACCGCTCGCAGGGCGGCGGGTGGATGTGCCTACCCTTCGGGCATGACCAGGGTCAAGGTCTGCGGAATGACGAACCTCGAGGACGCCCAGCACGCGGCCGATCATGGCGCCTGGGCGATCGGACTGATCCACCATCGCGAGAGCCCGCGCTACGTCGAGCCCGCCGTCGCCGAGGAGATCGGGGCGGCGCTGAAGCGCCGCTGCGAGATCGCGGGCGTCTTCGTCAACTCCCCGCTCGAAGAGGTGGTCGACGCCGCCGAGCGCGAGAACCTGACCCTGCTCCAGTTCCACGGCGAGGAGGGCCCCTCCTTCTGCACCGAGGCCGCGCGCCGCACTGGGGCGAAGGTGATGAAGGCGATGCGGGTGTCGAGCGCGGCCGACGTGAGGGCGGCCGAGGCCTTTCGCACCGACTTCCACCTCTTCGACGCCTACTGGCACGGGCTGCACGGAGGCACCGGCAAGAGCTTCGACTGGGAGCTGGTGGCGCGGCGACGATCGAAGGTGCCGATGGTGATCGCCGGCGGACTGACGCCCGAGAACGTCGGCGAGGCGATCGCCCGGGTCAACCCCTACGCGGTCGACGTGGTCAGCGGGGTGGAGGCGGAGCCGGGCCGCAAGAACCACTCCAAGGTGGAGGCCCTCCTCGACGCCGCGGGGTCCCAGGTTCCCACGCCGTCCGCGAACCCATCCGGCACCCCCGAGGTGCGAGGGCGCTCCGCAGACGAAGCCGAGGAGCGACCCGTTTCATGATGGAGGAGGTGGTCGGTTGACTCTGGTCGAGGAGCGCTTCGGCCCCTACGGCGGCCGCTTCGTCCCCGAGACGCTGATCGCGGCGCTCGACGAGCTCAGTGCCGCCTGGGCGGAGGCCCGCGAGGACGAGGACTTCCAGACCGAGCTGGGCCGGCTCTTGCGCGACTTCGTCGGCCGGCCGACCCCGCTCTATCTCTCCGAGCGGCTCTCCGAGCGGGTCGGCCGCCGCGTCTACCTGAAGCGCGAGGACCTCGCCCACACCGGCGCCCACAAGATCAACAACGCCGTCGGCCAGGCGCTGCTCGCGCGCCGGATGGGCAAGACCCGCGTGATCGCCGAGACGGGCGCCGGCCAGCACGGGGTGGCGACCGCGACGGCCTGCGCCCTGCTCGGGCTCGACTGCGCCGTCTACATGGGCACCGAGGACATCCGCCGCCAGGCCCCCAACGCCGACCGGATGAAGCTGCTCGGCGCCGAGGTGATCCCGGTCGAGGCCGGCGCCAGGACCCTGAAGGAGGCGGTGAGCGCCGCGATCCGCGACTGGGTGGCGAGCGTCGCCGACACCCACTACGTGATCGGCTCGGTGGTCGGGCCGGCGCCGTACCCGGCGCTGGTCCGCGACCTGCAGCGCGTGATCGGCGACGAGGCCCGCTCCCAGGCGCTCGAGCTGGAGGGGGAGCTGCCCGCGCGCCTGATCGCCTGCGTCGGCGGCGGCTCCAACGCGATCGGCAGCTTCTACGCCTTCCTCGACGACCCGGTCGAGCTGATCGGAGTCGAGGCCGCGGGGGAGGGGCTGGAGAGCGGCCGGCACGGCGCCTCGCTGGTGGCCGGCTCCTCGGGCGTCCTCCACGGCGCCCTCTCCTCGGTGCTCGCCGACGAGCAGGGCCAGATCCTCGAGGCGCACTCGGTCTCGGCCGGCCTCGACTATCCCGGGGTCGGCCCCGAGCACGCCTACCTGCGCGACTCCGGCCGGGCCACCTATGTCGCCGTCACCGATGCCGACGCGCTGCGCGCCTTCCGCGAGCTGGCGCGGCTGGAGGGGATCATCCCGGCGCTCGAGCCCGCCCACGCGATCGCCTGGCTCTTGGAGAATGGCGGCGGCAAGGGCTACGACCTGCTGACGCTCTCCGGCCGGGGCGACAAGGACATGGACGAGGTGACGGCGAAGCTCGCCGAGCTCGATGGCTGAGCCCGCGTCAACCGCCGCCTCCTCCAGCCCTAAACGGGTCGCTCCTGGCAGAGCGCCCTCGCATCAACCGGGGGCGGCGGGGGCCGAGCGGGTAACGGCCGCTTTCGAGACCGCCCGCGAGCAGGGGCGCGCGGCGCTGATGCCGTACATGATGGGCGGCTTCCCCGACCAGCGGACCGCCGACGCGGTGGCCGGCGTCTACGTCGAGGCGGGGGCCGACCTGGTCGAGCTCGGGGTGCCCTTCTCCGACCCGCTCGCCGACGGCCCCGTGATCCACGCCGCCGACACCGCGGCGCTCGCCGCCGGGGCGACGCTCGAGTCGGTGCTCGAGACCTGTGCGGCGATCGGAGACCGGGTCCCGGTGGCCCTGATGGCCTACGCCAACATGGTGCTCGCCAAGGGGGCCCCCGAGTTCGCCGCGGCGGCCGCCGAGGCGGGGGCGGCGGGGGTGATCGTCCCCGACCTGCCGCTCGAGGAGCAGGCGCCGATGCGCGAGGCGCTCACCGGACGGGGGCTCGCGCTGATCCCGATGGTGGCTCCCACCACCCCGGCCGAGCGCCGCGCCTCGATCTGCGCCGGCGCCCAGGGCTTCGTCTACGTCGTCTCGACTGTCGGGGTGACCGGCGAGCGCTCCGGGCTGCCCGCCGAGCTGACCGAGCTGGTCGACGCGGCCAGACGGGAGGCGAGCGTGCCGGTCGCGATCGGCTTCGGCATCTCGACGCCGGAGCAGGCGGCGAGGGTGGGGAGGATCGCCGACGGGGTGATCATCGGCACCCGGCTCGTGCGTGAGGTCGCCGACGCCCCAGACGCCGGCTCCGCCGCCGCCGCGGTCGCCGAGCTGCTGCACGAGACCAGGGCCGCCCTGGCCCGATAGCGATAGATTCCGCGCCGATGCAGCTGCTGCTCTTCACCGTGCTGGGCGCCTGCGCGATGGTGATCGGCTACGCCTTCAACCTCGCCGGCCCGGTCTGCGCGCTGCTCTTCCTGGGCAGTGTCTTCACCGGGGCGCTGCTTCGGGTGACCCGGCCGATCATCGACTGGGTCACCAGGCCCTAGCGGATGCGCATCGGCGTCCTGACCGGCGGGGGCGACTGCCCCGGTCTCAACGCGGTGATCCGGGCGATCGTCCGCAAGGGCGTCGCCGAGTACGAGTACGAGTTCGTCGGCTTCAGGGACGGCTGGCGCGGGCCGCTGGAGGGGGTGACCGTGCCGCTGGGAATCCAGGACGTGCGCGGGATCCTGCCGCGGGGCGGGACCATCCTCGGCTCCTCGCGCACCAACCCGCTCAAGGAGGAAGGCGGGGTGGCGCGGATCATCGACTACCTCGCCGACCAGGAGGTCGACGGGCTGATCGTGATCGGCGGCGAGGACACCCTCGGTGCAGCCACCCACCTCGCCGAGGCGGGGGCCCACATCGTCGGGGTGCCGAAGACGATCGACAACGACCTCGGCGCGACCGACTACACCTTCGGCTTCGACACCGCGGTCAACATCGCGATGGAGGCGATCGACCGCCTCCACACGACGGCCGAGAGCCACAAGCGGGCGCTGATCTGCGAGGTGATGGGCCGCCAGGCGGGCTGGATCGCCTGGCACGCCGGCATCGCCGGAGGCGCCAACGTGATCCTGATCCCGGAGCTCGAGTTCGACATCGAGCGTGTCTGCGACTACATCGTGCGGCGCTTCGAGAGCCAGTACTCGCCGATCATCGTGGTCGCTGAGGGAGCCCAGCCGAGGGGCGGGACCGCCGCGACCAAGGGCCAGTCCCTGGACGAGTTCGGGCACGTGCGGCTCGGCGGGATCGCCCACTGGCTGGAGGAGCAGGTGCTCGAGCGCACCGGCTTCGACGCTAGGGCGACGGTGCTCGGGCACGTGCAGCGCGGCGGCACGCCGACCGCCTTCGACCGGGTGCTGGCGACCCGCTTCGGCCTGCACGCGATCGACGCCGCGCACTCCGGAGCGTGGGGGATGATGACCGCGCTGCGCGGGACCCGGATCGAGCTGGTGCCGCTCAAGGAGGCGACCGCCGAGCTCAAGGTGGTGCCGGAGGAGCTCTACCGGGAGGCGGAGGTCTTCTTCGGGTAGGAGGCGGTCCGCGGGGAACAGCGACGGTTCCCCGGCCGGCAGCCCGGGGCGGCTGTAGGGTCGCGGTCCGATGCGCCCCGCCCTCGCCCTCCTGATCGCCGCGCTCGCGGTCTCCGGCTGCGCCACCTCGGGGGGCGGCGAGGTGGAGGGACCGGTCTCCGTCTACGTCAGCCTGCCGCTGACCGGCCCGCGGGGGGCCGACGGGCGGGATGCGGCCGACGGCGCCCGCCTCGCGCTGGAGCAGGCGGAGGGGAGCGCCGACGGTCTCGAGGTGCGGGCGGAGTTCCTCGACGACGCCAAGGGCCGGGCCTGGGATCCCATCGCGGTCGGCGCCAACGCCCGGCGGGCGGCCCAGGACTCGAGCGCCGCCGCCTACATCGCTGAGCTGGACTCCGAGCCAACCCGCGCCTCGGTCCCGATCACCAACGATGCGAACCTGGTGCAGGTCTCGCCCGGCGCGGGCGGGATGGACCTGACCCGCCCGGCCAGCGGCTACCCGGACACTCCCGATCGCTACCAGCCCTCCGGCCAGCCGACCTTCGCGAGGATCGTCCCGGCGGACGACGTGGAGGCCGAGGCGATCGCCGCCTGGGCCACGGAGCTGGGCGCCCGGACGATCTCCGCGGTCTCGGACGGGACGGCCTATGGGGACCTGATGGTTGCGCAGTTCAAGGAGGCGGCCGAGGAGGCGGGCATCCGGGTTCCGCCCGAGGCCGCCGCGGTGGATCTCGCCTTCAGCGCCGGGGAGGCCGACGGTCTTCAGCTGACCGGACCGGGGGTCACCTACGAGACCGCCACGACGCTCGACCCGAGCCGGCTCCCGGACAAGCGGTTCGCCCGGGAGTTCCAGGCCAGCTTCGGGCGGGCGCCCGGGCCCTACTCCGCCTATGGCTACGAGGCGATGGCGCTGGTCCTGCAGGCGATCGGCGACGCGGACGCCGCCGCCGACGGCTTCCGCGACGCCGTGCGCCAGGGGGTGATCGGAGGGGAGCGCCGGGAGTCAGCGCTCGGCCCCTACTCGATCACCCGCGAGGGCGACTCGACCGTCTGCGCGATCCAGCGCTACCAGGTACGCGGCGACGCACGGAGGCCGCTGAGCGCCCCCTGCCCCTAGTCGGCGCCCGTGGCGACGGCGTCGGCGATCCAGCGCTGCATCTCGGGATAGAGCTCCGGGTCGGTGGAGTGCTGGACCCGCGTCTCGCGGTAGATCACCTGGATGCCGGCCTCCTCCATCAGGTCCCGGCTGCGGCGGCCGAAGCCGACCGGGATGGTCGGGTCGTAGGCCCCGTGCGTGACGTAGGCGGGCATCCCGCGCTTGGCGCGCATGTCGATCCGCCAGCCGCGCAGGGTCGGCACGAAGCCGCTCATCCCGAGGACGCCCGCCGCCCGCGGCCGCCCGCTGCCGAAGGCGACGGCGTAGGAGACGGCGGCGCCCTGGCTGAAGCCGCCGACCACGGTCCGCTGCCACGGCACACCTCGCCGCCGCAGCTCGTCGTCGATGAAGCGACAGGTCGTCTTCAGGCTGGCGACGAAGCTCTCCTCGTCGGGCTGGCCGACCCGCTCGATCACGTACCAGTGCCGGCCCCCGGGAGGGATGTGGGTGTAGGGGGCGCCGGGCGTCAGGCCCACCAGCCGGCGCTCCGGGTCGAACTCGTCGAGCAGCGGGTAGAGGTCGCGCTCGTCCACCCCGCGGCCGTGCAGCAGCACCAGCGCCCCCTCGGGCTCCGCGGCGGGCTCGCGGCTGAGGAGGGGCAGCGAGGCCACCTCCGGCAAAGCGGAGCCGCTGGTCGGGTTCTGGTTCAGGCCGTGACCCTGGGGTTCTCGATGGGGCGGAGGATCGGCTCGACGCGGTCGCGCAGATGCTCGAAGTCGGGCGGGAGCGAGAGCTTCTCGCCGAGCGACTCGAGCGGCTCGTCGACGGTGAAGCCGGGCCCGAGGGTCGCGATCTCGAACAGGACGCCGCTCGGCTCGCGGAAGTAGATCGAGCGGAAGTAGAAGCGGTCGATCACCGGAGTCGGCTGGGCGCCGCCCTTGATCACCGCGTCGCGCCAGGCCTCGTGCTCCTCGATGGTCGAGGCCCAGGCGATGTGGTGGACGGTCCCCGCCGCCTGCATGCCGTGCTCGGGCGGCGGCGGCTCGTCGAGGAAGTAGAGGCCGCCGCGGCTCTCACCGCGCGCCTCCCAGCCCTCGCCCTTGGGTTCGAAGGACAGCACCCCTTCGAACAGCGATCGGCTGGCCTCGCGGTTGCTCGCGTAGGCCCGTGCGGCGTCGAAGCCGCGCAGGGCCATCTCCGCGGGGATCTCCGGGTGGTTGGCGATCAGCGGCTCGTCGCCGCTGTCGTCGATCTTCAGCTCGTGTCCCAGCCCCTCGCGGTCGGCGAAGCGAAGGCGCCCCTCCTCCAGCTCGGTCTCGATTCCCTCGTTGGCGAGCCGCTGCTCCCAGAAGTCCAGCGCCTCCTCGGATCCCACCCGCGAGACGATCGTATGGATCATCCCGTCACCCGCGCGCCCCAGGGGCGCCCCGGGGTACTCGAAGAAGGTGAGGTCGGAGCCGGCGTCGCCCTTCTCGGAGGCGAAGAAGAGGTGGTAGACGGTGGGGTTGTCCTGGTTGACGGTCTTCTTCACCAGCCGCAACCCCATCACCCCGACGTAGAAGTCGACGTTCTTCTGGCCGTCGGCGGTGATCGCCGTGATGTGGTGGATGCCCTCGAGCTTCACACCCGACATCTTGCCCGATGCGGGCCGCTTCTATGCGGCGGCGGTCACCCCAGCGCGGTCTTCAGCGCCTCGTCCAGCTCGGGGTGCCGGAACTGGTAGCCGAGGTCCAGCGCGCGGCGGGGCAGGACCCGTGCGCCGCCCGCGACGGCGTCGGCCAGCTCGGAGCCCCGCATCACCCTCACGGCCAGCTTCGGCACCGGGATCACGGCGGGGCGGTGAAGCGCCCGGCCGAGTGCCTTCGAGAACTCGCGGTTGGTGATCGGCTCGGGGGCGGTGGCGTTGATCACGCCCCTGACCCCCTGGTTGTCGAGTGCCCAGAGGATCAGGCCGACCTCGTCGTCCAGGTGGATCCAGGACATGAACTGCTCGCCGCCCGCGATCGGGCCCCCGAGGCCGAGCTTGAACGGCAGCAGGAGCTGCTTCACCAGGCCGCCGCGCTTGGTCAGCACCAGGCCGCTCCGGAGGATCACCACCCGTTCGACCAGCCGCTCGGCCTCCCGTTCGGCGGCCTCCCACTCGATCGGGATCTCGGCGTCGAAGCCCTCGCCCGGCGGGGATTCCTCGTCCACGATCGCGGCGCCGCGGTCGCCGTAGTAGCCGATCGCCGACTGCCCGATGAACACCCGCGGCCTCGCGCCGGCCGCCTCGATCCCCTGCAGCAGGTTGCGGGTCGCAGTGACGCGGCTGTCGCGGATGCGCCGCTTGGTCTCATCGGTCAGCCGCTGGTTGATCGCCTCGCCGATCAGGTTGACGACGCCGTCGACGTCCTCCAGCGACTCGGGAGGGGGTCGCTCGGTGCTCGGCTGCCAGGCGTGCCAGGTGACCGTCGGGTTCTTCGGCGTCGCCCTCTCCGGGTCACGGGTCAGGCCCACGACCTCGTCGCCGCGCGCCAGCAGTGCGTCGCAGACCGCCGAGCCGATCATCCCGGTCGCTCCTGTGACGAGCACGCGCATGAAGCGCGTGATGCTAGCGAGAGCCTATGCGGCGTCGCCCGAGGCGGCGTCGGCGCCGTCGACGACCTCGTAGGCGCCCGTCTCCGTTGAGAATCGGGCGAGCCCCTCGGCCTTGGCCTCCGCCACGACCGTCTTGGCCACCGCCGGGGCGACGTCGCGGTTGAAGACCGAGGGGATGATGTAGTCCTCGGAGAGGTCGTCGCCGGTGACCACCTCGGCGATGCCCTTGGCGGCGGCGAGCTTCATCTCCTCTGTGATCGCCGGTGCCCCGGCGTCGAGCGCCCCCCGGAAGATCCCCGGGAAGCAGAGCACGTTGTTGATCTGGTTCGGGTAGTCGGAGCGGCCGGTGGCCATGATCCGCACGTACGGCTCGGCCTCCTCCGGCATCACCTCGGGGACGGGGTTGGCCATCGCGAAGACGATCGCGTCGTCGTTCATCTTCTCCAGCGACTTCGCCTCGATCAGGCCGGGGCCGGAGACGCCGATGAAGAGGTCACAGCCCTCGATCACCTCGTTGGGGCCGCCGCTCAGCTTCTCGGGGTTGGAGTTCTCCGCGTACCAGCGCTTGATCGGGGACATGCCGCCGTCCACGTAGTCGAAGCGCTCGGTGGAGATCGCGCCCTCCCGGTCGCAGCCGATGATCTCGGTGATCCCGCTCTCCTGCATCATCTTCGTGCAGGCGATTCCGGCGGCCCCGAGCCCGAGCATCAGCACCCGCAGCTTCTCGATCGGCTTGCCGACGATCTTCAGCGCGTTGAACAGCGCCGCCATCACCACAACGGCGGTGCCGTGCTGGTCGTCGTGGAATACGGGTATCGGCAGCTCGGCCTTCAGCCGCTGCTCGATCTCGAAGCAGCGCGGCGCGCTGATGTCCTCGAGGTTGATGCCGCCGAACACCGGCGCGATGCGCTGGACGGTCTCGACGATCTCGTCGGCCGAGTGCACGTCGAGGCAGATGGGGAACGCGTCGACGCCGGCGAACTCCTTGAAGAGGAGGGCCTTGCCTTCCATGACGGGCAACGCCGCCTCGGGCCCGATGTCGCCGAGGCCGAGCACCGCCGTGCCGTCGGTGACGATGGCGACGGTGTTGCCCTTGATGGTGTAGTCGTGGACCGATGCCGGGTGGTCGGCGATGGCGCGGCACACACGGGCGACGCCCGGTGTATAGGCCATCGACAGGTCGTCGCGATCGCGCACCGGCAGGTGGGCGAGCACCTCGATCTTGCCGCCCTGGTGGAGCTCGAAGGTGCAGTCGACGTGCTCGAGGAGCTCGATCCCGTCCAGCGCCTCGATGGCGGCCACGACTTGCCCGGCGTGCTCCTCGCTGGCGCAGTTGATGGTGATCTCTTCTTCGAGGAACGGGCCCCGCACGTCGAAGCCGGCCAACTGGCGGATGTTGCCGCCCGCGTCGCCGATCGTGGTGGCGAGGCGCCCCAGGCTCCCTGGCACGTTGTCCATCCGCACCGTGATGCGAACGGAGTAGGCCGCGGTCGGGGTGGACACGGCGGCGCACGGTACTCGTCGCCCGAGGCCGGCTCGAACCTCGGGTTGTTACCGTCGCTCTCTAGCTACTTCGCCCTGACGAAGTCATCGAATCTGCCGCGGACCGTGTGCGCCGGGGCCCTCCGCGTGCGTGAAAGCACGCCTGACGTGCTTCGGCGCACGGCGAGGGCTTTCACGCACACGCTCGCTCCGCCGCTGGGCGACTTCTTCAGGAGCATGTAGCTACTTGGTTCGAGTGGTGCGCGCCGACACCCTCGCCGCTCGTGACCGTGACCGACTCGGCACGAATCGACCCGAACGTCATCGTCGACGCCACCGGCTGCGCCCGCGACGGCCATCCCTCCGACACCTGGGCCCGGCTCCGCCGCGAGTCGCCGGTGCACTGGTGCGAGCCCGACATCACCCGGCCGTTCTGGGCCGTGACCCGCCACGCCGAGTCGTCGCATCCCGAGACGTTCCGAAGCGCGTCCAGGCTCACGCGCGGAGCACGGC
>JBOGZI010000014.1:0-12931 GCA_050697275.1 Solirubrobacterales bacterium
GGAGGGGATCTCCTACGCGCGGCCCTCGGCGCCGGCGGGTGCGACCCCGTCCACGTCCAGCCGTGGCAGCCGCCGCTCAAGCCAGTTCGGGATCCACCAGTTCCACTTGCCGAGCAGCTGCATCACCGCCGGCACGAGGACCATCCGGACGAGCGTGGCGTCGAGGAAGATCGCCGACGCCAAGCCGATCCCGAACAGCTTCAGGAAGACCTCCTGCGAGGTGACGAAGGAGAGGAAGACGACCACCATGATCGCCGCGGCCGCCGTGATCACCCGCGCGGTCTTCGCCAGCCCGTCGGCGACCGCCCGCCGGGTGTCCCCGTCCTTCAGGTACTCCTCGCGGATCCGCGAGATCAGGAAGACCTCGTAGTCCATCGAGAGCCCGAAGAGGATCGCGAACATCATCACCGGCATGAACGGCGCGATCGGCACCTCCTGGTCGATCCCGATCAGCTCGGCGACGAAGTTGTCGCCGTTCGCCACCAGCGTCATCACCCCGTAGGCGGCGCTGACGGAGAGCAGGTTCATGATCCCGGCCTTGAGCGAGATCACCGGCGAGTGGAAGGCCACCAGCAGGAGCAGGAAGGAGAGACCCACTACTCCCGCGATGAACAGCGGCATCTTGCCGGTGATGTACTCGCTCTGATCCTCGAATGCCGCTGTCAGCCCGCCGAGCTCGGCCCGGATTCCGGTGCCCGCGGTCTCCTCGGGGATGACGTCGTCGCGAAGCGTGTGAACCAGGTCGGCGGTCTCCTCGTCCTGGGGGGAGCCCTCCGGGATCACGGTGATGATCGCGGCGTCGCGCGCATCGTTGAACTGGGCCGGCGGGACGAACTGGACGCCCGGCTCATCCCGAAGCCGATCGGCGAGGAGGCTGGCCCTGGCCGCGTCCTCCGGCGCGAACTCGGCGCCGATCACGAGCGGACCGTTGGTGCCCGGCCCAAACCCCGCGGCGTTGAGGTCGTAGGACTGGCGGGTCATCGTGTCCGGCGGGTCGTTGCCTGCGTCGGGGAACCCGAGGCGCATACCGAGCGCCGGGGCCGCGAGCGCCAGCAGGACCGCGGTCGCCGCGATCGCGGCGATCCAGGGCCGCCGCTGGACGCCGTGGCTCCAGCGCGCCGCGGGGGACTCGCCGTTCCCCTCCGCCCTCAGCTGGCGGCCGAGCAGCGGGATCCGCAGGCGGTCCACCCTCGGTCCCAGGTAGGAGAGCAGCGCCGGCAGCAGGGTGACCGCGGCGAGCATCACCACCAGGACGGCGAAGGACGCCGAGAGCGCCACCCCGTACATGTAGGGCAGCGCCGTCAGGGCGAGGCCGAACACCGCGATGACCACGGTGAGGCCGGCGATGATCACGCTGCGCCCCGCGGTGGTAATCGCCTCGACCACCGCGTCGTGGCGGTCCTTGCCCTCCCTCATCGCTGCCCGGAAGCGGGTGAGAACGAGCAGGGCGTAGTCGATCCCGACCCCGATCCCGATCAGCCCCGACACCGCCAAGGTCCAGTCTGGGACATCCACCGCGTTGGCCAGCAGCGGGATCAGGCCCGCGGAGGAGATCCCGAGCCCGACCAGGGCGATCGCGATCGGCAGCCCGGCGGCGACCACCGAGCCGAAGGCGATCAACAGAACGATCGTGGCGCCGAGGAGCCCGAAGCCCTCCGGGCTACCGGACTCCTGCGCAACATAGATCGGGTCCCCACCGAGCTCGATCCGCATGCCATCGCCGCTGTTGTCCTCGGCCGCGGCAACCAGCTTCTCGCCGTCCTCCTTCTCGACCTCCCAGCCGTTGACGGTCAGCGGCAGCGTGGTGCTGCCGATCCTGCCGTCCTCCGAGAACCGGGGCGGCACGTGCTCGGAGACGTGGTTCACCTGCTCGGCCTCGGCGAAGAAGGCGTTGATGCGCTCCCGGGCCGCCGGGCTGTCGGCGCCGTCCTCGTGCTCCCAGACGACGTTGATCTCCTGCCCCGAATACCCCTCGAAGTTGTCCCGCGTGAGGTCGCTCGCGGCCTTCGACTCCGAGCCAGGGGTGTGGTAGTCGGCCTCGTACTCGCCCGCCAGGGAGGAGCCGACCCCGATGATCACGACCATCGCGGCGATCCAGGCGAGGACCACGCGGCCGCGGCGGCGATAGGCGATGTCTGCGAGTCGGGCGAGTCGACGGGTCATTTCAGTCCTCCTTGGGTGCTCGTTCCTTTCGTCGTCAACTTCCTAGGCCTCGCCTTCGCCAGTCGCCACGCGGGGCGGCAGGGATGGCTTGACGCCGAGCAGCCGCGCCGGCCAGCTCGGCAGCCACCAGTTCCAGCGGCCCATCAGGGAGATCACCGCGGGCACGATAAGGGCCCGGATCACCGTCGCGTCGAGCAGGATCCCGGCCGCCAGCCCGGTGGCCATCATCTTCACGTCCGTCCCCGGCCCCGACGCCATCGAGGTGAAGGCGAGGAAGAGGATCAGCGCGGCGCTGGTCACCAGGCGACCGGTGCGCCCGATTCCCTGGATCACGGCCGTCTCGGTCGACCCGGTGCGGTCGTACTCCTCCCGCATGCGCGAGAGGATGAAGACCTCGTAGTCCATCGAGAGGCCGAAGAGGAAGGCGAAGATCATCAGCGGCATCCATGAGGGGATCGAGCCGGTCGCCTCGATGCCGAAGATCGCCTCCGAGCCGTAGCCGTGCTGCCAGACCAGGACCAGCACGCCCCAGGCCGCGGCGACGCTGAGCACGTTGAGCACGATTGCCTTCGCCGGCAGCAGCAGCGAGCGGAAGGCCCGTGCCAGCAGGATGAAACTGGTGATCGTGATCAGGGCGATCATCAGCGGGAAGCTGCCGTAGACGGCGTCGAGGAAGTCGTCGTTGGCCGCGGGCTGCCCGCCGACCAGGACCCCGGAGTCGACGGAGTGGGCCGTCTCCCGGACGCCCTCGAGCGTGGCCTCTCCCGCGCCGCTGCCGCTGTCCGGCACCGGGATCGCCTCGACCACGGCGCTTCCGTCGCTGCGCCAGTCGGGCGTGCTTGGCGCTACCGCGCCGTGGATTCCCTCCACGCCGCGGAGCTCGGCGGCCACCCGCCCGGGACTGGTGCCCGCTTCGACCAGGATCTCGTGGGGGAGCAGGGAACCCTCGCCGATCCCGGCGTCCTCGAGCGCTGTCAGGCCGTCCTTGGCGTCGCCCGACTTGGCGACCGTGTTCGCGTCCGAGGTGCCGAGCTGTAGGTCGGTGGCGGCGAGGACGAGCGCCAGCACGACGGCCATGCCGGCGCCGGCGGCGAGCCAGCGCCGCCGCGAGACCGCGGTCGCCCAGCGGGTCCAGGCGCGACTCGCCTTGTCGTCCGTGCGCCGGTGGGGCCAGTCGAGCCGCGGGCCGGCCTTCGCCAGCACCACCGGCAGCAGGGTGATCGCGACCAGGGTCGAGACAAGCGGGATCAGCATGCCGCCGTAGCCCATCGAGCGCAGGAACGGCAGCGGCAGCGCGATCAGCGCCAGCAGGCCGATGGCAACGGTGATTCCGCTGAAGATCACGGCGCGGCCGGCGGTCTCCATGGCGCGCTGTACCGCCTCCTCGTTGCTGCGGCCGTGGGTGCGCTCCTCGCGCCAGCGAGAGACGACGATCAGCGAGTAGTCGATCGCGACGCCGAGACCGATCAAGGCGATCAGGAACTGCACGATCGGCGAGACCGCGGTCAGCTCGGTGAGCCCCAGCAGGAGCAGGAAGGTGGTCATGATCGAGACGAACGCCATCCCGAGCGGGACGAAGGCGAGCAACGAGGCGAAGACGAAAGCGAGCACCATCAGAGCGCCGGTGCCGCCGAGGATCGCCTCGAGCAGGACGCCGGGCCCCTCGCTGTCGCCGCCGCTGTCCTCGACCAGGGCGTCGAAGCCGGTCAGCTGCACGGGTTGTCCGGCGACCGTCGCGCCTTCGAGTGCCTTGCTGGCGGCGCGCTCGGCCGCGGGATTCTCCCCGAAGGCCGAGTCGGGATCGGGCCGAGGGTAGATCAGCGCGAAGGTGGTGCGCCCGTCGTCGGAGACGAAGGCCTGATCCCCGGTCGAGGCGTAGGAGGCGATCCGGGAGGCGGGAAGCGCCTCGCGGAGTCGCGAGTCGAGCCGGGCCAGCTCGCTCTTCACCGCGGGCGAGTCGACCGACTGGCCGTCCGGGATGGTGACGACGGGGAGCAGGGGGGCGGTGTTTCCGCCGGTTCCGCGGTACTGCTCGGCGATCGCGACGTTGGTCTCCCAACCCTCCTTCTCAGGGACCGAGAACTCCGGCTCGAGGTTCTCGGTGGCGGGGCCGGCGGCCATGATCCCGGCGATCGTGAGCACGATCCAGGAGACAACGACGGTCTTCTTGTGCGTTAGGACCCAGCGGGTGAGCGATGACACGGAAAGCCTCCTCGGGAAATCTCTGTTTGCTGATTAAGACGAATGGTTGGCGTTGAAATCGACAGACCCAACGATGCGTTACCTCGGCCGAACCTTCAATTGGGGATGACCCTGAGGGTGCCCTGAACTCATCGGCTCCGTGTGACGAATGCACGGTTGGCGGACCGCGAGCCATAGAGTCCAGCCGGATTTGCGCCTCGCGGTCGTCGGACACGTCGAGTGGGTCGAGTTCCTGCGGGTCGAGAGCGTGCCGGCCCCCGGCGCGATCGCGCAGGCCACCGAGAGCTTCGAGGAGGCCGCAGGGGGCGGCGCAGTCGCGGCCGTCCAGCTCGCCCGCCTCGGCGGCGGGGCCGAGCTGTTCACAGCGCTCGGGTCCGACAAAACCGGAGCACGCTCCCGCGAGCGGATCGGGAGCCTCCGCGTCGGCGTCCGTGCGGCGAGTCGGGAGGAGCCCACCCGACGGGCTGTGACCTTCCTCGACGGCGCCGGCGAGCGGACGATCACCGTACTCGGCCCACGGCTGCATCCGAAGCGCGCTGACGAGCTGGAATGGCAGTGGCTCGACGCGGCCGACGGCGTCTATTTCACCGCCGGCGACGCCGGCGCCCTTCAGGCCGCAAGGCAGGCTCGGGTGCTGGTCGCGACGCCGCGCGCGGGTGACGTGCTCTCGGAGGCCGGGGTGGACCTGGACGCGCTGGTCTACAGCGCGGACGACGCCCTGGAGGCGGCGACGGCGGAAAGGCTCCAGCCGCGGCCGTCGTTGCTCGTCGCGACCCGGGGGGCGACGGGCGGCAGCTTCGTCTCCGGGGATGAGCACGGGGAATGGCCGCCGGCCGAGATCCCCGGCCCGGTCGAGGACAGCTATGGCTGCGGCGATTCCTTCGCGGCGGCGCTCTGCTTCGGGCTCGCCACGGGACTCGACACGACGGACGCTCTCGCCCTGGCGGCCCGGGCGGGGGCGACCTGTCTCGCCGGGCGAGGGCCGTATGGACGGCAGCTCGCCGCGCGCGACCTCTAGAGGCCGAGCTGCTTTCCGAGGATCTCCTTCATGATCTCGTCGGTGCCGCCGCCGATCGGGCCGAGGCGGGTGTCGCGGACGGCCCGTTCGATCCCGTACTCGCGCATGTAGCCGTAGCCGCCGTGGATCTGCAGGCACTCGTTGGCGACCTCGAAGGCGGAGCGCTGGGTGTAGAGCTTCGCCTGGGTCACCTCGCGGGTGGCGTCCTCGCCCGCCGCGAACTTGCGCAGGCAGGCGTAGGTGAGCGCTCGTGAGACCTCGATCTTCACCGACATCTCGGCGAACTTGTGGCGGATCGCCTGGAAGCGACCGATCGGCCCCCCGAAGGCGTGGCGCTCCTTGGCGTACTCGAGGGTCACCTCGAACAGCCGCTGCATGCCGCCCACCGCCCCGAGCGCCATGGTCAGCCGCTCCCACTGGAAGTTGGCCATGATCAGCTTGAAGCCCTCGTTCCGCTGCCCGAGCAGGTTCTCCGCGGGCACCTCGACGTCGGTGAAGGAGAGCTCGCCGGTGTCCGAGGCGTGCCAGCCCATCTTCTCCAGCTTGTTGACCACCTCGTAGCCGGGCATCTCGCGCTCCAGCACCAGGAAGGAGATGCCGTGGTGGCCGCCCTCCTCCGACGTCTTCACCGCGGTGACCAGGAAGTCGGCGCGGACCCCGTTTGTGATGAAGGTCTTGGCGCCATTGACCACGTAGCCGCCGTTCACCTTGCGAGCGACGGTGCGCAGCGAGGCGACGTCGGAGCCGGTGCCGGGCTCGGTGATCCCGAGCGCGCCGATCAGCTCGCCTCTGATCCCCGGCACCAGCCAGCGCTGCTTCTGCTCCTCGGTGCCGAACTTCCAGATCGGCGGCGTCGCGATCTCGGCGTGGGCGCCGATCCCGGCGGAGACCCCGCCGCTGGCGCCGGAGCGCGAGAGCTCCTCGACCCAGACGGCGTCGTGGACGTAGTCACCGCCCTGCCCGCCGTACTCGGTCTCGTACTTGAGCCCGAGGAAGCCGAGCTCTCCGCAGCGGGCGAAGAGCTCGCGCGGGAACTCCCGCGCCTCCTCCCACTCGTCCACGTGGGGGGCGATCTCCTTGGAGACGAAGCGGCGCGCCGACTCGCGCAGCTCCTCGTGCTCCTCGGTGAAGGGCGGCAGCGGCGCCCGCTGCCCGGTGTCTTTGATCACCGTCATCAACCGGCCTTCCGCTTGGCCTCGTCGGAGGGCGGCTTCCAGTCATCGAGCATGGTGTGGCCACGGCCCTGGTGGCCGAAGCCGATCAGGTCGCCCTGCGGGTTCTTCCTGTTGCCGTGGTGGTAGGCCCGGACCTCGGCGATCTTGCCGTCACGGAACTGGAACCACTCGGTGCCGCGATCCAGGCGCTTCTCGCCGGACTTCGGGTCGCGCCAGGTCATCGTCCACTCGATCACCGCCTCGTCCCCGGACTCAATGCCATGCTCGATGAACCATTGCCCATCGATCATGCCGACACCCATCCTCGCGTTCTGGCCGATCCGCTCAGCGCCCTCGTGCGGGCCGAGCCGCGTGTAGTAGTGGACGGCGTCCTCGGTGAAGTGGGAGGCGACCAGCTCGGCGTCGCCGCTGTTCAGCGCCTCGTAGTAGGAGCGGACGTGGTCGAGGTTGCTCATCCCCCGGCACCGGCGGCCCTTCTGCCCTCCTCGCGGCTGATGAAGAAGTCCGCGTGGGAGATCTTGCCGTCGGTCACCGTGTAGATCCCGGCGATCTCCTGAAAGAGCGGGACTCCGCTGGACGCGCCGCTGGGATTCCAGCCGTATTCGAGCAGGACTCGGCCGCCACCCAGGTCCTCGGCTCGCTCGATCGTCAGTTGGGTGGGCCACTCGGGACCGAGGGCCTCATCGAAGTCATCGAAGACAGTGCGTATCTGATCGCGCCCCTTCCTGCTGGCGACCTCCGGCCACTCCTTCGGGGGGCTCACGGTGGCGTCCTCCGACCACCCGGTCATGGCCGCGTCGCGCTCGTTCCGAATCCACGCCTCCTGCGTTCGGCGCACGTGCTCGGCGTCGGCCTCGCTCACCCGGTCCTTATACCGCGATGTTCGCCGGCGGTGTCGATCTGCGCCTCTTCCGTTCGTCGTTAGGGTGAAGCGGCGAAAGGCGCCGCAAGAGACTGGAGGAGCCATGAAGTACCTGCTGACGTTCTACGGGCACGAGGGCGTAGAGCCCACGCCCGAGGAGATGAAAGAGGGCATGGAGCTCTGGAACGCGTTCGAGAACGAGGCTGTCGACGCCGGCGTGCTGATCGCTTGCGAGCCTCTGGAGGGGAGCGAGACGGCGACGACGATCCGCATCCCCGAGGACGGTGAGGCGACCCCCACCGACGGACCCTTCGCGGAGTCCAAGGAACAGCTCGGCGGCTTCTGCCTGCTCGAGTGCAAGGACCGCGAGGAGGCTCTGGAGTGGGCCGCCAAGGTCCCGCTCCGGCCGCGCGCCGGGCTGGAGGTGAGGGCCGTCCGGGATCTCTCGCCGTTCGGTCGCAAGAGCCCGACCGCGTCCCCCGTCAAGGCCCACGCCACGGCCTGAAGACCCGAGGAGAAGGAGGAAGACGATGAAGTATCTGCTCGCGCTGATCTCGGAGGAGGGGGGCATGGAGGACGCCTCCCCCGAGGAGATGAAGGCCGTGATGGACCGCTGGGACGCCTACAGCAAGGAGACGGTCAACAACGGGGCGTTTCTAGCCGGCGAGGGCCTGCAGCCCAGCGCCACCGCCTCGACCGTGAAGATCGAGGAGGGTAAGGAGCCGAGCGTCACCGACGGCCCGTTCGCGGAGTCGAAGGAGCAGCTCGGCGGCTTCTACCTGCTCGAGTGCAAGGATCTGGACGAGGCGCTCGAGTACGCCAAGAAGATCCCGTACCAGAACGGATCGGTCGAGGTCCGGCCCGTGATGGACTACTCGGAGTTCGGCTACGAGAGCCCGGCCGAGGCCGCGGCCAAGGCCACCGCGTCATAGGAGCGTCCTCCGATCAGCTCGTCGACCGCCTGTTCCGGCATGAGTCCGGGCGGGCGGTCGCGAGCCTGATCCGGGTCCTCGGGGACTTCGATCTCGCCGAGGAGGCGGTGCAGGAGGCATTCGTCGTCGCGCTGGAGCGCTGGCCCGGCGAGGGGGTGCCGGACAACCCCGGCGCCTGGATCACCCGGGTCGCCCGCAACAAGGCGATCGACCGGCTGCGGCGCGAGAAGACCCTCCAGGTGAAGACGGAGGTCCTGGCGGGTCTGGAGGCGCTCGCGCCGAGCTCCGAGGAGCTGGAGGCGGAGGCCGAGCCGGAGATGCCCGACGATCGGCTGCGCCTGATCTTCACCTGCTGCCATCCGGCCCTGCGGCCGCAGGCGCGGGTCGCCCTCACCCTGCGCACGCTCGGCGGCCTCACCACCGCGGAGATCGCCAGCGCCTTCCTCACCTCCGAGGCGACCATGGCGCAGCGGCTGGTTCGCGCCAAGGCGAAGATCCGCGAGGCCAACATCCCCTACGAGGTGCCCTCGGCCGAGCAGCTGCCGGAGCGGCTGACCTCGGTGCTGGCGACGCTCTACCTGATCTTCAACGAGGGCTACTTCGCCTCCGGCTCCGAGGCGCTGATCCGCACCGAGCTGGCCGACGAGGCGATCCGGCTGACGCGGGTCCTGGTCGAGATCCTCCCCGACTCCGAGGCGCGGGCGCTGCTCGCCTTGATGCTGTTGCAGCACTCGCGCCGGGAGGCGAGGCTGGACGAGGCGGGGGAGATGGTGCTGCTGGAGGACCAGGACCGCTCGCTCTGGGACCGCGCCCAGATCGAGGAGGGGCTGGCGCTGATCGAGAGCCTCGAGGCGGTGATCGGGCCGTACTCGATCCAGGCGAGGATCGCCGCCGAGCACGCCCGGGCCGAGCGTGCGGAGGAGACCGACTGGCGCCGCATCGGCCTGCTCTACGGGCAGCTGCGCCGGATCCAGCCGTCGCCGGTGATCGAGCTCAACCGCGCGATCGCGGTGGCGATGGACGAGGGTCCCGAGGCGGGCCTGGAGCTGATCGAGGCGATCGAGGGCCTGGACCGCTACGCGCCCTTTCACGTCAGCCGCGCCGACCTTCTGCAGCGCCTCGGCCGCGACGCCGAGGCCGCCGCCGCATACCGCCGCGGCCTCGAGCTCAGCAGCAACCCGGTGCAACGCGCCTTTCTCGAGCGCCGGATCGAGGAGCTCGGCAAAAACGTCTAGTGGGCTCCCTGCCTTCGTCGTTACCGTGAAAGCGGCGAACGGCGCCGGGTTGAAACGGGTGGCTCCTTCGGAGCCCCCTCGCATAAGAGGAGGCAGCAGATGAAGTTCATGGTGTCCCTGATCACCGACGGGACTTACATGGAGCAGGCCACGCGTGAGCAGAGGAAGGAAATGGGCGGGCGAATGATGGAATTCATGGGGGAGCTCCGGGATGCGGGCGTGCTTGTGGATCCCGGCGGCGCCCTGGCGCCGAGCGCCGACGCGAGGACGCTTCGCTACGGCACCGACGGCGAGGTGGTCGTCACCGACGGCCCCTTCGCGGAGTCGAAGGAGCAGATGGCCGGCTACATGATCCTCGAGTGCAAGGACCTCGACGAGGCTCTCGGCTGGCTGCGCAGGATGCCGGTCCGACGCAGCTCGGTCGAGCTGCGGCCGATCAGGGACCCTGCCGGAGGCGGCGAGGCCGAGAAGTCCTGACCGGGATGTGCTCGGGCTAGAGGCCGTAGGAGCGGCCGAGCACTTCGAGCATGATCTCGTCGGTGCCGGCCCCGATCCGGTTGAGGCGGGCGTCGCGGTAGGCGCGCTCGACCTCGTACTCCTTCATGTAGCCGTAGCCGCCGTGGATCTGGATCGCGTCGTCGCAGACCTCCTCGATCACCCGTGAGGCGTAGAGCTTCGCCTGGGTGATCTCGCGGACGGGGTACTCGCCGTTGTTGAAGCGCCAGGCGGTCGCGTAGACCATCTGTTTCGCCGCCTCGATCTTCACCGACATCTCGGCGAACTTGTGGCGGATCGCCTGGAACCGGCCGATCGGGCGGCCGAAGGCCTGACGCTCCTTGGCGTAGGTGAGGGTGCGCTCGAAGACGCGCTCGGCGCCCGAGACGCAGCCGATCGCTGCGACCAGCCGCTCTCCCTGGAGCTCCCAGGAGATGTGGTAGAAGCCCTTCCCCTCCTTCCCCAGCAGGTTCTCGGCGGGGACGCGGACGTCCTGGAAGGCGAGCTCGCCGGTGTCGGACGCGTGCATCCCCATCTTCTCCAGCTTGCGGGAGACGCTGAAACCCTCGACCTCCTTGCCGTCCTCGTCGCGGATGTCGACGATGAAGAGGCTGATCCCGTCGTGGCCGGCGTCCGGGTCGGTCTTCGCCACCAACACGATGTAGTTGGCGCGCAGCCCGTTGGTGATGAAGGTCTTGGAGCCGTTGATCACGTACTCGTCGCCGTCGCGCTTCGCCGTGGTGCGGATGCCGGCCACGTCAGAGCCGGCGCCGGGCTCGGTGATCCCGAGGCAGCTGATCAGCTCACCCTTGATCGAGGGGACCAGGTAGCGCTGCTTCTGCTCCTCGGTGCCGAGCAGGTGGATCGGCGGCGTCGCCATGTCGGTGTGGACGGCGAAGCCCATGTTGAGCCCGCCACAGCCCGAGTAGCTCATCGCGTCCGCGCGGACCAGGGAGTAGTAGTAGTCGCCGCCCTGGCCGCCGTACTCCTCCGGGTAGCAGAGGCCGATGAAGCCGAGCTCCCCGGCGCGCTTCAGGATCGAGTCGGGCCAGGTCTTCTCCTCCCACTCGAAGCGGTTCGGGGTGCACTCCTTCAGCACCCAGGCCTTCATCGACTCGCGCAGGTCCTCGTGCTCCTGGGTGAAGATGAAGTGGTCGCGCTTGGCGCCGTGGTCGGGCTTGGGGACGGTCTCGGTCGCGGTGGCCACTGATCTTCTCCTTGCTCGCGGACGGGGCTGACCACGCCTGTGGCGCGGCAAAGTGAATAGTAGGACCTCCTACTTCCTACCGCAACCGCCGGGTCGGCTGGTCGGGCACGCCCAGGACAAGGGGCCGCCACCGTCGTCCAGAAGATGTGCGGGAATCCCTGCCTCGGTACCCCAATTTTCACGATAGGCAGGCGCGGCTTTCGTGACTAGGATCGACTGAAGCGCAACGGGGAGGCGTAGCTGCGGTGAAAATCAGGAGGGAGAGCGTCAACGGGAACGAAGCCGGTCGGGTGCCCCCTGGCCCCTCCACCCCCGGAGCGGTTCAGACCCTGCAATGGATGTACCGGCCGATCCCCTTCATGGAGCGCTGCCGGGACAGATACGGGCCGATCTTCTCGATCCGCCTCGGTCCCTCGGGGCACGTCTTCGTGATCTCCGACCCGGCCGCGGCAAAGCAGGTGCTGACCGCCGACCCGGAGTTCTTTCGTGCCGGCGATACCAACGGCATCTTCAAGGACGTCGTCGGCAACCACTCGATCCTGGTCATGGACGGGCCAGAGCACCTCCATCACCGCCGCATCCTGCTTCCGGTTGTCGGACGGCACGCGGAGCGTTATCGCGAGCTGATCGCAGAGGTCGCCCGCGGCCGAGTCGCCACCTGGGAGCCTGGAACGGAGATCAGGCTCTTGGGCGAGATGGAGGCGATCTCCTTCGAGGTGATGATGCGAATCGCGATGGGGTCGGACGGGACCAGCGAGCGTGAGGCGCAGCTGCGGACACTCATCCCCCAGATGATGGACCGCTGCGAGTCGGCGTTCACCCTGATTCCCTGGTTCCGGCACGAGCTGGGCGGGATCACGCCCTACGCGAGGCTGATGCGGTTCATCGAGGGCATCGACGAGATCCTCTACGAGGCGATCGCGGAGCGCCGAAAAGATCCCCTCGTCCAAGTCCGCGAGGACGCACTCTCACTGCTGGTGCGCGCCACCTATGACGACGGGGCGCCGCTCGAGGATCGGGTCATCCGCGACGAGCTGCTGACCATGTTGATGGCGGGCTACGAGACGACCACCGCGGGTCTCACCTGGGCGTTCGAGCGCCTGTTGCGCTCACCCGAGAAGCTCGAGCGCCTTACAGATGAGCTCGAGGCGGGTGATGAGTCCTACCTGATGGCCGTGGTCAAGGAAACGCTTCGCCGGCGGCCGGTGATTCCGATCGCGGCGCGCAAGGCGTCGATGCCGATCGAGCTCCTCGGCTACACGCTTCCGGCCGGCTCCGTGCTGATGGTCTCGATCTACCTGATCCACGGCGATCCGGAGATCTATCCGGATCCGAAGGAGTTCCGGCCCGAGCGCTTCCTCGACTCCGACCCGAAGGGCACCGAGGGCGGGGCGTGGATCCCGTTCGGAGGGGGGATCCGGCGCTGCCTCGGCGCCTCCCTCGCCCAGTACGAGCTGGCGGTGGTGATCCGAACCGTGCTCGAGGAGGCCCGGCTGAGTGCGATCGGCGAGGAGGACGAGCCGGTGGCCCGCCGCCGTTTCACCTTGTCGCCAGGTGGTCAGGGCAGGGTCCTGGTGGAGGAGGTATCGCCAGGAGCGACCAAGCCGGCCGGCTCGCAGCGATTCCGTGCCCCGAGCAGAGC
>JBOGZI010000015.1:0-7642 GCA_050697275.1 Solirubrobacterales bacterium
GGGGAGGGACGATCGCGCCGGGAGGCTTCCCGGCGCGGTTCGTCCTCGGAGCGCTTGTCTCGGAAGAGGCGGATCAACGCCTGCCTCGGCGACGGCCGCGGGCGTTGCGGCTGGGACGCGCGCTGTAGGTGCGGGGGGTCCCGCCACCGCCGCCGTTGCCCTTCCTCTTCTTGCCGCCTCGGCCTCCGCGACCGTTAAGGCTCTTGCCGCTCGCTGCTCCCTTGGCGGATCCGTTGCCGGACTGTCCGTTCCGGGAGCCTCCGTTGCGGGAGTGTTGGCGAGCGGCGTGCTCGAATCCGGGGCCTGAATCGAATTCGCGATGCAGGCCGAGGTCCGTAGCAATCTTTCGCATCTCGCGATGCTGGTCGGGGAGGACGAAGCTGGCGGCGATCCCGGAGGCGCCGGCGCGGCCGGTGCGCCCGGTGCGGTGCACGTAGGCGTCGCGGTCGGCGGGGGCGTCGAAGTTGATCACGTGGGTGATCTCCTCGACGTCGATCCCGCGGGAGGCGACGTCGGTGGCGACCAGGGTGTCGCAGCGGCCGGCCTCGAAGTCGGCGAGGGCGCGGCGGCGCTGGCTCTGGTTCTTGTTGCCGTGCATCGCCAGCGCGCGGACATTCTGGCGGCCGAGCTTCTTCACCAGCCGGTCGGCGCCGCGCTTGGTGCGGACGAAGACCAGGGTGCGGCCGCGCTCGGGGCGGCGGAGCTTCTCCACCAGGGCGTCGACCTTGGCCTCGTGGGAAAGGTGGATGAAGCGGTGTTCGACCTCGGCCTCCCGCTCCAGCTTCGGCTTGTGCACGTGGCGGCGCGGGTTGCGCGTGTAGGCGTCGGCGAGCTTGCCGGTGGCGCCCTCGAGCGTCGCCGAGAAGAACAGGGTCTGGCGCTCGCGCGGCATCTTCCTGACGATCCGGTCGATCGCGGGCTTGAAGCCGATGTCGAGCATCCGGTCGGCCTCGTCGAGGACGAGGATCTGGACCTGCTTCAGGCTGATCGCGCCGCGCTCGAGCAGGTCCTCGAGCCGGCCGGGGGTGGCGACCACGATCTGGGCCTTGGCTGCCTTCTTCGCCTGCCCGTGCAGGCCGACCCCGCCGTAGACGGGGGCGACGCGCAGGCCGCGCGCCGCGGCGACCGTGTGCAGCTCGTCGGTGATCTGCTCGGCGAGCTCGCGGGTGGGCGCGAGGATCAGCGCCGCGGGGCGGGGCCCGCCGGCGTCGAGCAGGTCGGCGATCGGGAGGCCGAAGGCGAGGGTCTTGCCCGAGCCGGTCGGCGACTGGACCAGGACGTCCTCACCCGCGAGGACGTCGGCGATGCAAAGTCTTTGAACCGCGAAGGGCTCGGTGATGCCGCGCTCGGCGAGGGCGCCCACGACAGGGCGGGACACGCCGAGCTCGGCGAATGATTCGGATGACATGACTGCGTTCTCCTTATGTGCGTTGGGGAGATCCTGTGACCCGCAACGCGCATTCGGAGCGCAGGGAGGAAACGGAACCTCTCGGGGACCCGGTTGGTCGACCCGACGCGGACCACCGTAGCAGGTGACCCCGGTCGGACCGGGCGGTTGCCCCCCATGTTCGATCGTTCCGGGCGTTCCCCTGCAGGAACCGGGCGGCTGCCCTCAGGCGGCCGCTAGCCCCGGGTCCGCGCCTCGGCGACGCGGGACTGCGCCAGCTCGAAGAGGCGCTCCAGCTCCTTCAGCCGGCCGGGGTCGGTCGGCCGCGAGCCGTTGCTCCGCGCGCGGTAGAGCTCGACGCGCTGGCGGGCGTGGGTCTCCTCGGCCTCGAGCTTCCGCAGGCGGGTCTGGGCCATCCGCCCGGGGTTGACCTCCATCAGGCGAGCCCCTGGCTCAATCGGGGGTCCTCGACTGCAGCCCGAGGCGGGCGCGCGCCTGACGCACCGCCGCGATCGAGGTGTTGCACGACTTGGCGATCCGGTTGTCCTGGCGGTCGGGCCGGCGCTTCAGCTCGAACTCGATCCGCGCCCGCGAGCTGATCTGCTGGCGCTCGTTGGAGGGGATGTCCTCTGCCACCCCTTCGAGGCTCGCCTCGGCGGCCATGTCACGCCGGCAGGCGAGGCAGTAGAGCTCGCCGTTCTCCTTGGCCCAGGTCCCGGGCAGCTCGGGGCGCTCGACCTCGGGCATCCAGCTGACCGTCATCTCGCAGCGCGAGCAGGTCCAGTCGGCGATCGCGGTCTGCTCAGTCATCTATCCCTTCACCTTCCTGACCCTCTTGGTGGGTTCGCGCGAGGATGAGGGTGGAGAGCCGCCGGGCGAATGCTTCCCTGCCAGGGTACACCCCGGCCCCGATCCTCCAGGGGCGCCGGCGCCGGGGCGGGCGACGACCTGTGCGGGAGCTCAAGCCGGAGGCCCGGAGCCCGAATAGAGCCCGAGGCGCTCTCGGATCGCACGGACCAGGATGAAGGTGGTGCCGCTGGCGCGGGCGATCCTGGTGTCCGGCCGGTCGGGGTCCCGCTTCAGCTCGGCCTCGATCCGGGCGCGCGCGTCGACCATCTCCTGTTCGTGCCCGTCCTCCTTGGCGTCCGCCCGCAGCGCGCCCTGGGCGCTGCTGAGGCGGCGCTCGGCGAACTCGCACTCGCGCTTCAGCTCCCGCAGCCGGACCGGGCTGGAGGGCTTGCGGGCATAGACCTTCGCCTTGTAGAGCTCGTAGCGGCGCCGGGTGTGCTGGGCGTCGGCCAGCAGCTCGGTGAGGCGCGGATCGACGCCCGCTCCGTCCTGCTCGGCCATCCGGGCCTCACTTCCTCACCCTCTGAGAGGATCGCGCGAGGGCAGAGGGAGAAGAGCCGCCGAGCGATTCCTGCCCCACCAGCCTAGCGGCAACCCCGGTGGCGACCCGGCCGGGTGCCGGAAACTCGCCGAGTCTGCCTCGGTTCGCCTGGGAGCGGTCAGCCAATAGGGTCTCAACCCGATCAGGGGGCCACCCACCGAGGAGGGGAAAGCAGATGGAGCTGAGACTGATTGCCGGCATGGCGCTGGTCGCCGGGAGCCTGATCGTCGGCTGCGGCGGCGACGACGACGATGGGGACGGCGGGGGCGACGGCGGCGGGGATCCGGTCGCCTGCATCGAGGACGCGGGACTGACCGCCACCTCCGCGCCGGGCGACGAGGCGCTCGGCTCGACCGAGCAGATCACGGTCGCGCTGCCGGACAACAACCAGATCCTCGTCACCTCCTTCGAGGACGAGTCGGCAGCCGAGGACTACGCCGAGGGCGAGTCGGCCTTCCTGGAGGGTGCGGGCGCCGGCGGCAGCTCCGAGGTGGTCGGCTCGAGCGTGGTCGGCGTGGCGCGAGAGGGCGCCGAGGACGAGGTCGAGACGGTCAAGGGCTGCCTCGGCTGAGTCTCCGCCACATCCGGGCCGACCGGGCCGCCAGAGGCGGGCCCACCCGGCTGATCTCCGCCCCGGCATAAGCTCCGGCGGCGATGGCGGAACCCGAGAGAGAGGGGCGGCTGCGGCTGCCGAGGCGCTTCGGGCGACCCTGGCTGCACTCCGACCGGCCGGTGGTGCGCCAGTTCGTGCGCCCGGCGGACCTCTTCTTCCGCACCGAGGTGGGGAGCGGCTCGCTGCTGCTGGCGGCGGCGCTGGTGGCGCTCGTCTGGAGCAACCTCGCGACCGGCGCCTACGGCGACTTCTGGACCACGCAGATCAAGCTCGAGGTCGGCTCGTTCACGATCGACGAGGACCTGCGCCACCTGGTCAACGACCTGCTGATGGCGATCTTCTTCTACGTGGTGGCGCTCGAGGTGAAGCGGGAGTTCATCTTCGGCTCGCTCCGCGAGGGGGCGACCGCGGCCGTGCCGGCGGGGGCCGCGCTCGGGACCATGGTCGGCGCCGCGGCGGGCTACGTCGCGGTCAACCTGAGCGGCGGCGTGCTGAGCGGCTGGGCGATCCCGATCGCCACCGACATCGCCTTCGCCCTGGCCGCGCTCGGCATCGCCGGCCGCCGCGCGCCACCTGAGCTGCGGGCGTTTCTGCTCACCCTGGCGGTGGTGGACGACCTCGCCACGATCGGGGTGATCGCGATCTTCTTCGGCGAGGACATCTCGCTCGCCTGGCTGGGCGGCGGCGCCGCGGTCATCGCCGGGGTGCTCGCCCTGCAGCGTCTCGAGGTGCGGCTGCTCGCCCCCTACGTGCTGCTCGCCGGGCTGCTCTGGCTGGCGATCTTCGAGTCCGGCGTGCACGCGACGATCGCCGGCGTCCTGATGGGCGTCCTCACCCCGAGCCGCCCCTTCTACCCGCGCGAGGAGGCGGGCGAGCTGATCGCCACCCAGCTCGGCGAGATCAGCGACGACTCCGATCTCGATGTCGGCGAGGCGACGATGAGCGAGACCTCGCGACTCGCCCACGAGGCGGTCTCGCCGCTGGCGCGGCTGGAGAACGCGCTTCACCCCTGGAGCGCCTACGTGGTGCTGCCGCTGTTCGCACTCGCAAATGCCGGCGTGGTGGTCACGCTCGCCGGCCTCGGCGACGCGCTCGGCGGCCAGATCGGGCTCGGCATCCTGGTCGGCCTGGTGATCGGCGCGCCGCTCGGCGGCATCCTCGTGGCCTGGACGCTGGTCCGCTTCACCCGGGTGCCGCTGCCGGAGGGCCTCGACTGGTCGGCGATCTCCGCGGTGGCGCCGCTGAAGGGGATCGGGTTCACCGTGGCGATCTTCATCGCTGTGCTCGCCCTCGACGAGCCGGCCCAGTTGGAGCAGGCGAAGCTCGCGATCCTGATCGCCTCGGCGCTCTCAGCCGCGATCGGGCTGCTGTCGCTGAGCCTTCGCCACCGCCGGGTCGAGCAGCGGGTCTGAGCCGGGTCCGACGGGCCGCTTGCGCGCGTTGCGGGCGGCGAGGACCGAGGTGCGGCAGAGGCGGGCGATCTCGGCGTCGGTCCGGTCGGGGTCGCGCTCGAGCTCGAAGTGGATCCGCGCCTGGGCGGCGGCGTGCTCCAGGGTCTCCCAGTCGGCGTCGAGCGGCATCGCCGCCCGCGCCGCCTCGGCGGTCAGCTCCCGGCTGCAGTCGATGCAGTAGGCGACGGCCCCGTCCCAGCTCCAGCCCGGCGGCGCCTCCTGCGTCGAAGTCGGCGGCGCCCCCTGCGTCACGGCACCCGCACCCGCGCTCAGCTCACAGCGTGCACAAACCATCCTTGGTCTTCCCCCTGGGCGTCGTCGTCATCAGGTCCAGGCGGACCGTACCCAATTTCGACGTTTCAATCCTGCTGAGACCAGGCTCGGACGATCAGGCGAGGTTGGCACGGCGCGGGTAGACCACCTCGGGGTCGGTGAGGACGTTGACCAGCGCCGGCTTGCCGGAGGCGAAGGCTCGGTCCAGCGCGGGCCTCAGTTGTTCTGGCGAGCGGACCAGCTCGCCGTGGCAGCCGAGCGCGGCGACGACCTCGTCGTAGCGCGTCTCGGGCCGCAGCTCGGCGGCGAGGGAATAGCCGTAGAGGAACTTCATCGGGTGGTGCTCCAGTGCCCAGATCCCGTTGTTGCCCATCACCGCGACCACCGGGATGCCGTGGCGGGCCATCGTGTCGAACTCCATCCCGGAGAAGCCGAAGGCGCCGTCGCCGAGCAGCAGGCAGACCTGGCGGTCCGGCCGGGCGAGCTTGGCGCCGATCGCCTGGCCGGGGCCGGCGCCGAGGCAGCCGTAGGGTCCGGGGTCCATCCAGCAGCCGGGCTCCCAGGTCTCGACCACCCGTCCCGCGAAGCTGACGAAGTCGCCGCCGTCGCCGATCACGATCGCGTCGCGGTCGAGGAACTCGCCCAGCTCCTTGTAGACGCGCATCGGATGGAGCGGGGAGCGGTCGTCGTCGAGCAGCTCCCGCTCCTCCCCGCGCTTCTCCTCCTCCACCTTGCGCAGCTCCGAGACCCAGGCCTCGGTGCGCTTCGCCCCGGCCGCGCCGTTGCCCTCTGCGGCGGACTCGCGGATCGCGCTCAGGCTGGCGCCGATGTCGCCGACCAGTTCGAGGTCGGGCCGGCGGGTCTTCTCCAGGCGCGAGGGCGCGAAGTCGAGCTGCACCACCTTCGCCTCCTCTGAGATCGCGCCGCCAAAACCGAGCCGGAAGTCGAGCGGGACGCCGATCACGAGGGCGACGTCGCAGCCCCCGAGGCCGGCGCCGCGGGCGCGGCTGAAGAAGAGGGGATGGTCGGGCGGCAGGCAGCCGCGGCCGAGGCCGTTGAGGAAGACGGGGATGCCAAGCGACTCGGCGAGGGCACGCAGCTCGGTCTCGGCCCGCGCCCAGTAGAGGTTGGTGCCGGCCATGATCGCGGGGCGCTCGGCGCCGGCGAGCAGCTTGGCGGCCTCCTCCACCCGGTCGGCGGGGCGGTCGGGGACCGGCGCGGGCTCCGGGACCTCCGCCTCGGCCTCCATGAAGACGACGTCGAGCGGGTAGTCGACGAAGGTGGGGCCGAGCGGCGGCTCCGCGGCGGTGTCGATCGCCTCGGCCGTGGTGCGGGCGATCTTGGCCGGCTCGCGCACCGTCTGCGCGGACTTGACCAGCGGCTTGACGAAGGGGAGGTGGTCGATCTCCTGGAGCGAGCCCGAGCCCCAGCGCAGCTCCGGGGCGCGGCCGCCGAGCGTCACCAGGGGCACGCCGTCGGCCTGGGCGGAGGCGATCGCGCTTATCCCGTTGGTCACCCCGCAGCCGGCGGTGAGCGCGCAGATCCCGGGCTCGCGGGTCGCCTTCGCCCAGCCGATCGCGGCGAAGGCCGCCGACTGCTCGTGGCGGGTGTCGATCACCTCGATCCCCTCCGCCTTGCAGCCGTCGTAGATCGAGAAGAGAGGCCCGCCGGAGAGACTGAACAGCTTCGAGGCACCGCGGCTCTTCATCGCCTGCGCCACCAGCCGCCCGCCGTGGACGGCCCCCGTCTCCTCCTGGGCGTCGGCGGCCTCGGCCTTGCCTGGGGCCCCGGCCCGCTTCTCCTCCGTCGCCATTCCCGGCGAGGCTACCGGAGCCGCGCGGGGCCCCGTCCGATCAGAGCCGGTCCCAGTCGACCGCGAAGACGCCATCCTCGCGGCGGATCATGATCGGCAGCTCGGTGCCCGGCTCGAGCGAGTCGGCCATCCGCGGAGGGATCGCGCCCGTGCGGCTGACGATCGACTCCTCCCCGTCCGCTCTCCGGATCATGAGGCCGAGCCGGAAGATCGGATAGCCGGAGCGGGTGGCGATCTGCTTCGCCGAGTTGACCACGGCGGTGGTCGGCTCGCCCTCGCGGAGGATCCGCTTGCGCCGCCGCTCGAGCGCGAGCACCCTGATCCCACCGATCAGCCGCAGCAGGCCCGCCAGCGCGACCAGCCCGCCGAACACGCTGAGAAGCCAGGCGAGCCCGCCGCCGGCGATGCCGACGTAGACCCGCCCGCCGCCGACCGCGACCAGCAGCGGCCCGATCAGCAGCGCCCGGCGGGCGGGGGCGAAGGGATCCGCGGTCACCGCGCGAGCCTAACGGCGCCGGGTCACAGGCCCACTTGGCCCCTTGCACCCCTCGGGGAGCCTCGGAACCCCCATCCGCGATCTCCAGAGCGCAGGGTTGAGCGGCGCGCCCACCGCTGGCCAAAGCTGCGAGAGCGCCTGGCCGCCCCACCTAGCTATTCGGTAGCCGGCGTCAAACACTCGGCTAAAGCTGTGCACGAATCGTCCCGATGGATAGGG
>JBOGZI010000016.1:0-3298 GCA_050697275.1 Solirubrobacterales bacterium
GGCGGGAAGGGACTACCGAGGGGGGTCAGTTTTCAACCGGCGGGTGGTACAGATTTCAACCGGCAGAGGTGGACCAGTTTTCAACCGGGCTTGACACGACTGCATTCTCCTGCTGCCGAACGACGAGTACGTCAGAGGGTTCCTCCGGCTGCCGAGTCCAACAGCCACAGGGCTGCTGCGCTTAGTAGAGGACGTACCCGCCCTCGATTGGTCAGCAGATCTATTGGATCCGATGCGGATCCGCCTACTTGATGACAGCGATGGCACACCAGGCTGCCTCCTCGATGCCTTCGTAAGAAACCATCGGGCGAGTTCTCCTACGCCGCCCGCCTTCCCACTGACGATCTTCGTCAACTCAGCGATCATGGGCGAGGACGACGCCGACCGGACTTACGGTTCGGCCGCCGTTGAGGATTCGGGTCTGCTGAACTTCTTCCAGACCCGGCACCTAAATGGACTAGACGTAGCCGCTGGCACGGAGCAAAAGCCGCGCGCGAAGGCACAGTTCGGCACAGACGTCCTCACCCTGGGAGAGGTTGCGAGCATGGCCTCCGAGCGGGATACGGCAACGATCGAGTTCCGGGCGGAGCTTTCGCTCGAGGGGGCTGTGCGGTCGCTACCCGATTGGGGAGAGCCTCTCAACGACGCGCTGTCCCTATTCGCGTTCCTGGTCAGAGAAGCCCCACCGCGGTCGATTCGGACGCCCCGTTGTTCGAGGTGTCCGAGTCCCCCTCGTTCGCGACGACCGACGCGGTGTTCGTGATCGTGCCCGCCACCGCGGCCGCGGCGGACGGGGTCACCTTGACCGAGATCGTCGCGGACGAGCCGCCGGCGAGTGCTCCCAGCGCGCAGGTCACGGTGCTCGTCCCCTCGCAGGTGCCCTGCGTCGAGGTCGCGGAGACCAGCGTCACCTCCGGGGGGAGGGTGTCCTCGAGCTTGACCCCCGTCGCCGTGTCGGGGCCGGCGTTCGCGGCCACAATCGTGTAGGTCAGATCCTGCCCAGCCGTAGCCGGGTCGGGGGAGTCCGTCATCGCCACCGAGACGTCCGCCGAGTTGCCCGCCGAGCCGGTGCCGTCGATCGTGACGCCGAAGCGGGCGAGGACGGCGTCGATCTCGTTCGCGACCGCGAACTTGCCGCTCCCATTGCCCGCGAACAGGAGGCCGACGGGGTTGAGGCCCGCCTTGGTGACGGCGAGCGAGCCCGAGTCGCCTGCCTTGATGAACGCCTTGCGCTGCGACTCGATGAAGAGCTGGTCTGTGAAGCGCGCGGTGCCGGAGCCGTATGAGACCTCCACCGTCGCGTTGATCCCGCTCACCGTGCCCTCGGTGAGGGCGCTCGTGCGACCGTACTTCTGCACCGCCTGGTCGATCGCGGCCGGGACGGTGGCGCTCGACGGCGAGCCGTAGCCGCCCGCGGGGGTGGCGGTGCCCAGATTCGCGCTGCTCGTCGTCGCGATCGCGGCGTCGATCGTGTTCTCGGAGCCGTCGAAGCGAAGCGGCTCGAAGTCGCTCAGCTGGCCGAGGACGTCGGCGGGGCTCGCTTCGCAGCGGGTGTCGTAGAGCCCCGGCTGCAATACGTCGCTGCCCAGCGGGGCCTGGTTTTCGAGCGCGTAGACGTGGTTGTTGGAGAGCGCGTAGACGCCGCCGGCGGCGTCCCTTACCCGGGCGCCGATCGTCCCCGCAGAGCACTCGCCCTCGTTCCCGGTCGAGATCCCGATCGGGACGGGGCGGGGCCAGCGGTCGGTCGGCGAAGGTGAGGCAGTGGAGCCCCCGCCTCCGTGGCCTGCACGGTGGTGAAGCGGGGCGAGCCTTCCGGTCACCTCGATGTCGACGGGGAGCCCCTCCAGCCTGGCGGGGATCCCCGCAACGCCCTCGCGCGTCGTGTAGACCTCGACCGAGACCCGGTCACGTGCGGTCTTCCCCACCGCGGTGCCGACCACGCCCGGCCTGGCGAGCAGCTGGTCGCTGTTGCGCTCCTGCGCCGCGATCGCCCTGGCGATGGCCGCCTGCGACTGGGAGCCGGACGCCCGATCGGCCCCCTGGCCGGCGCTCGCCGCCGCCGGCACGGCGGCCAGGAGCGCCGAGGCGACCGCCGCACCCAGCCTGCTCTTGCGCCTCGTCGTCACAGGCCTCGACGTCAATAGTTGCTCACGAACACCGCTCCGCTTACCTGCCCGCTGGTCGGTCTGCTCTCGGAGCTCTCCGTCTTCACGAACGCGCCCGTCTCGTAGTACGAGGTCCGCGGTCCGGACAAGACGGCACCGTTGAGGCTGCAGCTGCCGCCGCCGGCGGTCACGGAGTAGTCGGCGGCGGAGAACAGGAACCAGATGCCGCGCAGGCCGCCGCAGGCGAAGGTGTTGCCGAGCCGATCCGTGCCGGAGAGGGAGATCGTGCTCGGGACCCACTCGGTCCCGTAGAAGCACTGCATCGTGCCCTCGACGGTGATCGTGACCGGGCCCGCGTAGTGGCCCTCAGCGAAGTTGGCGACCAACTCGGCCGTCGCGGACTCGCGCAGGCTCTGCTCCAGCGGAGCAGGCTGCCACCACACCGAGGGGCAGCTCCCCTCCGGCGGCTCCGAGTAGCCGAAGGTCACCGTCCCGCTCAGAGCTCCGTTAGCGCCCTTGGTGTAGTCGTAGGCAGCGTGCGCCCCCGCCGGCCAGGCCAGCGCGGCGAGCGACAGAAGCGAGACGATGGATGCGATGGATGCACCGCGAAAGGCACGAGCGGCGCTCATATCCGTCTTCCTCGAAAGCCTTTGATTGCCTGGCGCACTACCTGCCGTCAATTTGGGACTTCCCGGTTGCGGGGCTAGGGTTCAATGTTCTCCGGATGCAGCGGTGACTCCTCGGGCGGCTCGATGTAGAAGACGCCGCTGATCGTCGCCTCGCTGAAGGGGCCCGCGAACAAGCCCGTCGGCACGAAGGCGACCTCGGCCCTGAAGGTGACCGGCCGCGGGCGGTAGTAGTTGATCCAGCACTGGCCGGTGACCGAGATCGACAGCGCGGTGGCGGTGCGCTCGTAGGTGCCGACCAGGGGATCGGGCGAGTCGGGCGGAGGGCAGCGAAGCCCGCTGCCGGTCGGGCCGTTGCCGATCTTGGTGATCGCAATCGCCCCGGAGGCCTCCCTCGCCGACTCGCACTCCGAGCCGCCCGACCCGCCGATCCGGATGTTCCCGACGTGCCCGCTGATCACCGTGTTGAGCACGAACGAGTTCGAGATCGCCTGCAGGTCGAAGGCGCTGGGCGCGCAGGGCTCCCCGGCCGCCGGCACGGCGGCGTCGTAGCTGACCGTCCCGCTC
>JBOGZI010000017.1:0-13468 GCA_050697275.1 Solirubrobacterales bacterium
GAGTGGTACTGATTGGGTGCTGCTGGGTGCTGCTGGGTGCTGCTGGGTGCTGCTGGGTGCTGCTGGGTGCTGCGCTCTAGAAGTCCTCGGGGAGGATGCTGTCGGAGGCCAGCGCGGCCGCGAATCGGTGCGCCTCGTCCTCCATGTTCGCCCGGGTGAGCGCCCTCAGGTCCTCGATCAGCTCCTGCCCGCCGCGATCGAGCTCCTCGTCGAAGCGGTCCACGTCGCCCTGGCCGTAGGTGCCGCGGCCCCACCACTCGCACTCGGGGCAGCGCAGCTCGACGTGCCACTGGCCCTCGCCGTGCTCGAACCAGTTGACCGGCTGCACGAACCCGGAGCTGCAGCTGGGGCAGACGTGCATGCCGTCGCGGGAGCGGGTCTCCTCGGTGACGGTCCTGGTGCGCTTCGGAACGCTCATCCTGTGCCCAATATCGGGAGGGCTGGCCGTGACCTTTAGGGCCAAAAGTGGGTGAGTTCACCCCCCAACGCGCGGTTTCTTCTGAGTGGCGGCCCCCCCGCCCGCTCCGGCGCCCCGAATACACTGACCCCATGGTGCTCAGCGACCGCACGATCAAGGAGGAGATCGCCGCCGGGCGGCTCGTCTTCGACCCCTACGACGAGTCCCTGGTGCAGCCCTCGAGCGTCGACGTCCGGGTCGACCGCAGCTTTCGCGTCTTCAACAACTCCCGCTACCCCTACATCGACGTGCGCCACCCGATGGAGGACCTGACCGAGCTGGTCACGGTCGGCGAGGAGGAGCCCTTCGTGCTCCATCCGGGCGAGTTCGTGCTCGGCCAGACCCTCGAGCGCGTCAAGCTCCCCGACGATCTGGTCGCGAGGCTGGAGGGGAAGTCGAGCCTGGGGCGGCTCGGGCTCGTCATCCACAGCACCGCCGGATTCGTCGATCCCGGCTTCGAGGGCAACCTGACGCTGGAGCTCTCCAACCAGGCGACCCTGCCGATCACCCTGTACCAGGGGATGCCGATCGGGCAGATCTCGTTCATGCGCATGGACGGGCCGGTCGAGAGCCCCTACGGCGCGCGGGAGACCGGCAGCAAGTACCAGGGCCAGGCGGAACCGACGCCCAGCCGCTTCTACCTCAACTTCGACGGGGAGCGGAACGGCGGGCGTGCCCGAGGCGGGGCCAAGACCCGCCGCTGAGGATCCTTCAGGCGCCGGGCGCGGCTGCCGCTAAGATCAGGCCGATGCCCAATATTGGACCGCTTGAGATCGCTGTCGTCCTGATCATCGTCCTGATCATCTTCGGCCCGAAGCGGCTGCCCGAGCTGGGCCAGTCGATGGGCCGCGGGCTCCGTGAGTTCAAGAACTCGATCTCCGGAGACAAGGACAAGGACGACGACGACGAGGAGAAGCGCCCAGAGCTCGAGACCAGCGAGTCCGGACCGGGCAAGACCGCGCAGCAGGCGGCCGACCCGGTCGAGGGCGAGGTCGTCTCCGAGAACAAGGCCTAGCCCGTGGCCCGGCTGGGGCCGGTTGACTTCGAGGACCGGCTGACGCTCGTCGAGCATCTCGACGAGCTGCGGAGCCGCATCCTGATCTCGCTGGCCGCCTTCGCGGTGGCGGCCGGCCTCTGCGCCTGGCAGAACAAGCTGCTGCTCGATCTCGCCAAGGAGCCGCTCCCCGACGGGTTCGAGCCGATCACCTTCGGGGTCACCGAGCCCTTCATGACCACGGTGATGATCGTCGCCTACGCGGCGATCGTGATCGCGCTGCCGGTGATCCTCTACCAGGCCTACGCCTTCGTGCTGCCGGCCCTGACCCCGCGCGAGAAGCGGGTGGTGCTGCCGTTCCTCGTCATGGTCCCGGTCCTGTTCGTGGCCGGCGTCGTCTTCGCCTACTTCGTCGTGGTCCCGGCGGCGGTCAAGTTCCTGCTCAGCTTCAACGCGGACCAGTTCAACATCGAGGTTCGCGCGCGGGAGTACTACAGCTTCTTCGCGATCACGCTGGCAGCGGTGGGGATCCTCTTCCAGATCCCGATCGGGGTGCTCGCGGTGACCCGGCTCGGAATCGTCACCCCCGAGCAGCTCGCCAGGAACCGCCGCTACGCGATCGTGGTGATCGCGGTGGTGGCGATGCTCCTGCCCGGCACCGACCCGGTGACGATGCTGATCTCGATGGTCCCGCTGGTCCTGCTGTTCGAGGGGAGCCTGCTGCTCGCGCGGCTCTTCGGCAGACCCGCGGAGCCCGAGCCGAGCGCCGAGATGGCGGTGTCCGAGCCAAGCTAGGCTTAGGCGTCCATGCTCTTCGACCTCCAGAGTCCCGGCCGCCGCCGGGTTATCAAGGTCGCCTACTCGATCCTGGCGGTCCTCTTCGTGGTGGGCTTCGTCGGCTTCGGCGTCGGCAGCGAGGCGGGCGTCGGGGGCATCGCCGACGTCTTCACGGGCGGTGGCGGGAGCAGCGACGACAACCCGTTCGAGGACGAGATCGAGGCGGCCGAGACGCGCGCCGAGCAGAACCCCAAGGACCCGGCCGCCTTCGCCGAGCTGGTCCAGCTCCACTACCAGGCCGGCAGCCAGGCCGTCGAGATCGACGAGGAGACCGGCCAGCAGTCGATCTCGGAGAGCGGCGAGCGCGAGCTGCAGAAGGGCGCTGACGCCTGGGCCAAGTACCAGAAGCTGAGCGGGCGGAAGATCGAAACCACCACGGCGACGCTCGCGGTGCAGACCTATGCGGCGCTTGCCGACGCCGGCCTGCGGGGGGCGTTGACGGCGAGCTCCGGGCAGGATGCGCTCGACGGCGCCAATGATGCGGTCGCGGACTGGGCGGAGGCCGCCGAGGCGCAGCAGATCCTGATGGACGCGCGGCCGACCGCCTCCGGCTACTCCAACCTCGCCTTCTTCCATTACCGCGCCGGGCAGATCGCGGAGGGGGACAGGGCGACCCAGCAGGCGCAGGCGCTGGCGAAGGGGGCGGAGGAGCAGCAGATTCAGCAGCAGCTCCAGCAGGTGAAGCGGGAGGGGGAGCGCCTGACGGCCGGGATCGCCCAGCTGCGCAAGGCTCAGCAGTCCGGCGGCGCCGGCGGCGACAACCCCCTCGACCTGGGCGGCGGTGGCGTCGGCGGCGGCCTCGGGGGCGGAGGCGGGCTCTCCACCCCCTAGCGCCGGACCAACACACCTTTCCGAGTTTCGAGCGCCCGGCCACGGGTTGCCCTGAGGGGTGCCGGGCGCGCGGCCCTTCCTATACTTGTGCCTCCGCGCGAGCCCGCGCGGCCAGGGCCGTTAGCTCAGCTGGTAGAGCAGGAGACTCTTAATCTCAAGGTCACAGGTTCGATCCCTGTACGGCCCACTAGCTTGCTCACCGCCTCAGCGGGCGATCGCGCGGATGATCATCAGCAGCAGGACGGAGCCGCCGATCGCGATCAGCCAGGTGCCGAGATCGAAGAACTCGTCGATCTCGCCGATCTCGAGCGCGTTGGCGATGAAGCCGCCGAGCAGCGCGCCGAGGATGCCGACCGCGGTGGTGCCGATGCAGCCGCCGGGCTCGGTGCGCCCGGGGATGAGGGCGCGGGCGATCGCCCCCGCGAGCAGCCCGAGCAGGATCCAGGCGATGATTCCCATGCGGCGGGCACCCTATCGGCGTTCGCGGGCTGTGGAGCGGTGGGCGGAGGCCCGCGGAGTGCCGACGGGCGCGCTAGCGGCCGGGGGTCCGCGGTCCGCTGGCGTGGTAGCTCAGATACCAGATCAGATGGCGGGCGGCGCTCACTCCGGCGTTGACCGGCGACAGCAGTCTCCGCATGGCCGGGACTCTATTGGCCGGTGCGGCGTCTACCTCCGTGTTAACTACGGAATTCGGCTCCAGAATGGGGATAGCGCGCATCCGGGCAGGGCTGTGGGCCCGGGGTCGGCCGGGCGGCGCGGTTAGCATCCGGCGCCGTGATCGACTTCCTGCTCAGGCTGCTCGGGCGTCCCTTCCGGCGGGGTGGCGATCGCCGAGCGGAGCGAATCACCGTGGGGCTCGCGGCCGCCGCGGTGGCCGCGCTCGGGGCACTCCTCGGCGGCGAGCTGCTTCACCTCGCCCGGCGCCGGCGCGAGAGCGGGGAGACGGAGACGCCGGCCACCCTGGCGGACGCTGCGGGGCTGGCGACCCGTGATGCGTTCGTCGTCGCCCGCCGCGGGATCCGTGCGACGCCGCACCATGAGACGGTGCTCTTCAACATGCTCCAGGGCTTCCTCGGCGCCTTCGCCCTGGCGCGGCTCTCCACCTGGGGAATCCGGCACGGCTGGTGGCCGAGCCGCGACGTCACGGTAGCCGGACGCCACATCCACCACTTCGTGCCGGGGATCGTGCTCGCCTTCGCCTCCGGCATCGCGGGCCTGGTCGCGAGCGACGACGGGGTCGAGGCGACGCTGGCGATCCCGTTCGGGGCGGGCATCGGCTTCACCCTGGACGAGGCGGCGCTGCTGCTCGACCTCCGCGACGTCTACTGGACTCGCGAGGGCATCCTCAGCGTGCAGGTGAGCCTCGGGGTCACGGCGACCCTGGCGGCGAGCATCCTGGCGCTGCGCGTGCTCCGGCGCGGCGAGGAGAAGGGCGAGGAGGAGGGCCTGATCCCCTCCACCAGCGAGCAGAGCATCGCCAGCGCCGGCGCCCTCGCCTAGTTTGGCTGGCGGTCAGCGCTTCTTCTTCCCCTTCTTCTTCCTCCCCTTCTTCTCCTTGCACTTCCTGCCCTTCTTCTTCGCGACGGAAGCGCGCTTCTGGCCCTTCTTCCTCCCCTTCCTCTTGCACCGTTTCGCCTTTGCGCCACCGCCCCTGCCGACCGCGGGGCCGGTCACCCTCGCGGGCGGCCCCCCGGCCAGGGTCGTGGGGGAGCAGGGGGAGCCATTGCTCGTGGTCTGGGTGACCCCATCGGCGTAGGTGAAGCTGATCGAGTTGAGCCAGCCCCCGGTGGGGCAGGTCGCGGGGGTCGTCACATAGCCGCGCTCCTCACCTCCGACAACCCGCGAGACCTCCTCGATCCGGAAGTCGACCACGTCGATCGCCCCTCCGTCCGGCGGAGTCCCGGGCAGCGGGGTGAGCTCGGTCACGATCCGGTCCTGCTCCACCGCGGCCCGAGTCACCACCCTCGCGCCGGTACCCCGATCCGTGGAGACGAGAATGAGCTCGTCGGTGTTGTTGAGGAACACCGTGTCCGCCACGATGAACCTGCCGGGCTCTGGCAGTCCGGTATCAACGCTCACGGTTCCCGAACCGACCTGGCTTCCCGCGGGGCAGGCCTCGGGTCCCTGGAGCATCAACTGCGCGTCGGTGGCGCCGCAGAGCTCGGGGACCGACGTGTCGATGCGGGTTCCCTCGGCGAACCGCTGGACCACCCTGCGCACGGCGGGCGGTTTGGCGCTCGGATCCGAGGGATTGACGTAGTCGATCTTCAGCGTGAACCCGGTGGACGCACCGGGGTCGGTCTCGTGAAAGGTGAGCTCGGCGGCCTGGCGCGAGTCCGTCTGAGCGGCCGCCGCTGAGGGGAGCAGCGCGCACGCCAGGGCCGCGAGGACCGCCGTCGCGATTCCATGGGCCTTCATCTCTATCCTCCCGTCTCGTACAGTGTACGAAGCGACCGTACACCGTACGGTGAACACCGTCAACCGACAACCGTTCACCTCTCTTCCAGCCCCGGATCAAATGGCCGCCACCGCCCCCACAGCCGCTCGCCGCAGGTCGGGCAAGGCCGCAGAGCGGCCCCTCAGCCGCGAGCTGATCGCGGATGCCGCCCTGGAGCTGATCGATCGCGAGGGCGTCGACGCGCTCAGCATGCGACGGCTGGCGGCCGCGCTCGGGATCGGCACGATGACGATCTACGGCTATTTCAGCGACAAGCAGGAGCTTCTCAATCTCACCATCGAGCGCAGTGCCCGGCGCTACGAGCTCAGGCCGGGCGAGGGCGACTGGCGCACGCGGCTGCGCGAGCTGATCGAGACCATGTATCGCTCGCTGCTCGAGCACCCGAGCATGGTTCAGATCCGATCGAGCCGACCGATCCTCAATCCGGGCGCCATCCGCGCCTGTGAGGCGGGAATGACCATCCTCACGGACGCCGGATTCGAGTTGAACGAGGCCGCGGCCGCGTGGCGGCTCCTGTTCACATACCTCTTCGGCTACGCCGCGTTCAGCTCGCAGGAGCCTCCTCCCGAGCTGAGGCGGGAGTGGGCCGAGGAGCTGAGCGCGCTGCCCGAGGACGACTATCCGCTCACCTCGAGCTCCGCCCGGGTGCTCTCCAGCTGGATGGCGGGGCGGGAGCCGTTCGAGGCGGGACTCGAGTTGATCCTCGACGGTCTCGAGGCGCGCCTCGAGAAGGGCGGCTAGGCGGCGGCCTTGAGCCGGGGCTCGGCCCCCTTGCCCATCCACACCACCTGATCGCGTCCCGGGCCCACCCCGACCAGGCGCACGGGGACGCCGAGGTGATCGCTGATCGCGGCCAGGTAGTCCCGCGCCTCCGAGGGCAGGTCGGCCTCGCGGCGACAATCGCCGATCTCCTGCTCGAACCCCGGGAGCTCCTCGTACTCGGGCTCCGCCGTGTGCAGGATCGACTGGTGATAGGGGAACTCGTCGAATACCGCCCCCTCGGGATGGCGATAGCGGACGCACATCCTGATCGGGTCGAGCCCGGCGAGCACGTCGAGCTTGGTCACCGCCAGCGCGGTCATCCGGTTGAGCCGGACCGCGTAGCGCAGGGCGACCAGGTCGATCCAGCCGCAGCGCCGCGGCCGGCCGGTGGTGGTGCCGCGCTCGCCTCCCCGCTCGCGGAGCCGTTCGCCGATCTCCTCCTCGAGCTCGGTCGGGAAGGGGCCGGCGCCGACGCGTGTCGCGTAGGCCTTGGCGATGCCCCAGACCTCGTCGATGTCGCCGGGGCCCACCCCGGCTCCGATGCAGGCCGCCCCGGCGACCGGGTTGGAGGAGGTGACGAAGGGATAGGTGCCGTGGTCGAGGTCGAGCATCGTCCCCTGGGCGCCCTCGAAGAGCACGGTGCGGTCGCGGTCGAGCGCCTCCCAGCAGAGGCGGGCGGTGTCGGCGATGTGGGGCTCGAGGCGGTGGCCGTAGGTGACGTAGGTCTCGGTCATCGTGTGCAGGTCGAGCTCCGGGTCCTTGGCGAAGGGCCGCAGCATCTGCTGCTTCGGGTCCATCGCCGCCATGATCTTCTGACGCAGGATCTTCGGGTCGAGCAGGTCCTGCACCCGGATCCCGAGCCTGGCCGCCTTGTCCGCGTAGCAGGGCCCGATCCCGCGGCGGGTGGTGCCGATCTCGAGCTTGCCGAGCTTCAGCTCCCCCGCCGTGTCGAGCTTCACGTGGTAGGGCATGATCAGGTGGGCGTTGGCGGAGATCCGCAGCCCGCTCACGTCCACCCCGCGGTTGCGGAGGCCCTCGATCTCGCCCGTCAGCACCGCCGGGTCGATCACCACCCCGTTGCCGATCGCGCAGGTCTTGCCCGGATAGAGGATCCCCGACGGGATCAGGTGGAACTTGTAGGTCTCGCCGTCGCGGACGATCGTGTGGCCGGCGTTGTTGCCGCCCTGGAAGCGGATCACGAGATCGGCCCGCTCGGCGAGCAGGTCGGTCACCTTTCCCTTGCCCTCATCGCCCCATTGGGCGCCGACTATGACCAATCCGGGCACGGCGGCTCATTATGGGGCGCGGCGACGCCGGGCGCGCCCCGATTCGGGATCGGGTGCGTGCGGGCCGATCGCCGCCGCCGGCTAGTGATCGAGCGGCCCGAGGCCGACGCTTCCCGTCGCCTCCGCGCCGGCGCTGACCCGGAGGCGCCGGTCCTCGTCGAACAGGGGAAGCGGATCGCCGCACATCTCGACCAGGCGCGAGACGACGCGCTCGCCGATCTGCTGCGCGAGCTCGGACTCGTCGAGGTTGGTGGTGACGACGAGAGCCCGCTGGGCCTCGTAGCGCTCGTTCACGAGCGCGTAGAGCTGCTCGATCACCCAGTCGGTCCGGTTCTCGGTGCCGAGGTCGTCGAGGTGGAGCAGGTCGACCCCGGTGAGGCGCTCGAAGAACTCCAGGTAGGACTGCTCGCCGTCGGCGTCGAACGTGCGCCGGATCCGCGCGAGAAGCTTCGGCAGCGAGTAGATCGCGACCGTGCGGCCGGCCTCGAGCGCGATCCGCGAGACGAGCATCGCGAGCGTCGTCTTCCCGGTTCCCGCGCTGCCGACGAACCAAAGGCCGCGGCCGGCGTCGAGGTTGGCCTCGATCGCGTCGCAGTACTCGCGCACGCGGCGGACGACGATCTCGTTGATCTGGGTCACCGGCGGCCGGTCGAAGGAGACGCCGCGGTACTTCGCCGGGAGCACCGACGCGACCCCGCGCGAGCGGGCGCGCGAGATCAGGCGCTCGCGGCAATCGCAGGGCCGGGCGACGTCCTCGGGGCCGAGGACCCAGCCGCTGCCGTCGCAGACGCCGATCGGGCACGGACGCCGCTCGCCCGTCTCCGTGATCCCGGTGACCGCCACCGCCTCAGCCCTCCTCGGCGGCCTCGAACGGCGGCTCGCCGCCGAACGGGTCGTCGCCGGCGCCCGTGCCGCCGTCGACCGGAGGCGCGGCGCCCGCGGGCTGCTCCACCGGCTGCTCCTTCAGGCTCAGGTCCGAGAACCGCGGGTAGTGGGCGATGAACGCGAGCTTCTTCGTCCCGATCGGCCCGTTGCGGTGCTTGGCGAAGATGATCTCCGCCACGCCCGGCTCCTCGGACTCGTCGCCCTTGTAGTAGTCGTCGCGGTAGATAAAGGCGACGACGTCGGCGTCCTGCTCGATCGAGTTGTGGACGATCACGTTGTCGGCGACGAAGTTGTGCAGCCCTTCGACGGTGAGGTCGTAAACCTCCTCGACTGCGTCCTCCTCGATCGAGGCGACCTGATCCCAGTAGACCTCACTCCGGGCCAGGTGCCGCAGCTCGGTCGACTCGACCACGCCCGCCACCCGACCGGCGCGCTCGCGGCTGAGGTTCGCCTTTTCAAGCGTCGAGCCGCAGTAGCTGACTCCGATCGCCGACTGCATCTTGCGATGGGTCAAGCCCGAGGCGATTCGGGCCGGCTCGACGAGTGAGCGCCACACCGACTTCGGGATCACGTCACGGTTCGTGTTCGCGGCCCGTCCTCCGATCACGCGAAGGATGCGGGCTGCGTCCCGCTCCTTCTGTCGGCCCAATCCGCCGACGCGCTCCAGGAACTCGGCCTGGTCGGCTGCGCCGCTGATCGTGACGTGGTGTTGCGGGCGCCCGCGATGCGATCGCGGCGAGTGGACGCGGGCGTTGATCCCCAGCCGCAGCAACAGGGTCTGCACGTCCCGCGCCAGCCCCTCGCTGCTGCTCGCGTAGTAGATGTTGCAGATCCGGTTCCTACCGCGGCCGTGCCAGATGCAGCCGTCGGTGGCCCAGAGGTGGCGCAGGAAACACGCGATCGCAGTCTCCGTCTGAGCGAATACCTGGGCGGGCACGCGCTTCTCGTACGAGCGAAGCCCGAAGGCGCCGAGTCCGTCAAGCCACTCCGCGACGGGATTCCGCTTCCCGTGCGTGAGCCGGAAGTTCGCCGGGAGATAGACCTGGTACCAGCTGCGCTCGGGCTTGATCCTGGGCTTGACGCGACTTCCGAACACCGACGTCGCAAGCTCGGCCGCCCGGTTCGCGATCGAGCGGTCTTGGGCGGTGAACTGGATCGCGTGCGTCGGGAGCGTGCAGCCGTCGCCGATCAGGAGTCCGAGCAGGGCGATCTCGTCGTTGGTCATCGAAGCCTTCGCGGGGCCGGGGAGCATCCGCGGGAGGGCGAGGTGGCCGCCCCGTTTCAGCTCGTCCAAGCGGCGCCAGCCGCCGACCGTGAGGAACCGGTGGTTCTCGGATGCGCGGATCGTTCGCCCGAGCCGCGTGCGCAATCGGAACGTCCGCTTGTACCCGGTCGCGAAGGCCCGCTCGACGCGCCGCGGCTCCATGCGCCAGGTCTCCGGATTCACCGCCAGCACCTCGAATCCCGACTTGCCGACCAGGTCCCGGATCGGAACGCGACGTCCCTCAGTCGGGAGGTAGACCAGAGAGTCGCCCGTCAGGCATCCCGACTCCCTGAGGTCGGAGAGGATCGGCCGCTTGTCCGGACGGAGCTCCGGTGCGCGGGAGAGCTGAGACAGGGCGATCACCGGCACATCGAGCTCGCCGGCGAGAATCTTCAGCCCGCGGCTGAACTGCCCCACCTGCTCGACCCGGTTTGCCCGCGGGTCGTCCGCCCGCATCAGCTGGATGTAGTCGACGACTACGAGTCCCAGTCCACCCCTTGGACGCTCCTGCGCGTGCAACCGACGCGCCTTCGCACGCAGCTCGAGCAGTCCCAGGTCGGCCGAGGCGTCTATCCACAGCGGCGCTGATTCGAGGATGTTGCAGGCCTTCACCACCTTGGGCCAGTCCTTGCTCGAGACCTGCCCCTTGCGAAGCCTGTCGCCCGAGATCCGAGCCTGCGAGGCGATGAAGCGATGCGACAGCTCCATCTCCGACATCTCGAGCGAGAACAACGCGACTGGCTTGTTGTGCTTGACCGCGACGTTCTCGGCGATGTTGCACATGGCGGCGCTCTTTCCCATCGATGGCCTTGCCGCGATCACGATCAGATTGTTCGGCTGGAAGCCGCCGGTGAGCTGGTCGATGTCGCGGAAGCCGGATGCCGTCCCGGTGACCTCGGCGTCGCCCTTCGCAAGCGCTTCGAGCTTGTCGATCTCCTCGGCGAGGATCGCGCCGATCTCGCGGAAGTCGGCGGCGCGCTCCTGGTGGGCGACCTGGAACAGGACGCGCTCGGCCTGCTCGACGATCTCGCTCGCATCGCCCTCGCGACCGGCGACCGACTGCTGGATCTGCTTCGCTGCGGCGTCGAGGCGCCGCATCAGCGAGTTCTGCTTGACGATCTGGGCGTAGTGCTTGGCGCTCCCCGGCGCGCCGACCTTCGCGGCGAGGCCGTGGACTCCGTCGCGCCCGCCGACCCGGTCCAGCTCGCCGTGCTGCGAGAGCGCCTCGGAGACCGTCAGCGGGTCGACCGGCTCGCCGTCCTCGTGCAGGCGGACGATCGCCGCGTAGATCGTCCGGTGGCGGTCGCGGTAGAAGTCGTCGGCCTGCAGGTGGGCGTCGAGAACGACCGGCTCGATCGTCGCCGCCGAGACCATCATCGCCCCCAGCACCGACTCCTCGGCCTCGAGGTTCTGGGGAGGAACGATCCCGCTGGCTTGTCCGTTGTTGGCCAACTTCTCCTCTCTCGCGATCGCGCGCGCGTCGGTCCTCGGACCGTCCATCTCCCCAGTGTGGATAAGGCCCCGGCGGAGAATCCCCGCCCCCGGCGCCGGGGCGTCTCTCCGTCAGGCGGTCACCAGAAAATCACAAGTCCACTCGCCTCGCAGACGAGTTCCTGCTCTTAACGGGTTTCTTTTTTCGCGGAGGCCGAGCGGTCCGCGGAGGGGCGTTCGGGGGGCCTACTTCGACTCGGCGACGATCGTCTTCACCTTCGCGGTGACGCCGCCCCCGACCTCGATCTCGACCATGTAGGTGCCCGTCTCGCGGAGCGGGTCCTCGAGCCGGATCTTCCTCCGGTCGACCTTGAGCCCGCGCGCGGCCTGGATCGCGTCGGCGATCTCCTTCGCGGTCACCGACCCGAACAGCTTCCCGTCCTCGCCCGCCTCGTGGTTGATCGTCAGCACCGTCTTCGACAGCAGCGCCGCGTTCTCGCTCGCGCGCTCGGCCGCCTCCCGCTCGGCCCGCTCGGCCCGCTCGAGCCGCCGGCGTGCCTCCTCCAGCGCCCCCTTGGTCGCCGGCTGCGCGAGCTGGCGGGGGACGAGGTAGTTGCGCAGGTAGCCGGACGAGACGTCGACCGCGTCCCCGGCCTCGCCGAGCCCGTCGACGTCCTTGAGCAGCACCGCCTCGGCCATCAGACGCTCGCCTAGCGCTCGCCGACGTACGGGAGCAGCGCCAGCTCGCGAGCGCGGCTCACCGCGAGCGCGAGCTGCTTCTGGTGGCGGCGCGAGAGCCCGGTGACCCGGCGCGAGCGGGTCTTGCCGCGGTCGGAGATGAAGCGCCGCATCGTGCTCAGGTCCTTGTAGTCGATCGTCTCGACGTTGATCCGCGTGTACTTGCGCGGGCGGTAGCGGTCGCTGGGACCGCGCCTGCGCCGGCCCGCGCCGGGGCCGCCCTGTTGCGTTCTCTGCTGTCGCGCCATCTCTGTGTCGTCTCAAGTAAGCGGCACGGCCGGGGCCGTGCCGGAACGAGGGCGAATGGTAGCCAGCGCGCCCGCCCGGCGAGGGGACGCCTTGGGCGAGGCTGGAGCCCGAAGCGCGGTGTGGAGCGATACTGCACGGGATGGCGGGATTGGGAGACCGCAACGTCGAGATAGTCCTGCGTCAGTGGCGGGCCTGGTCGGCCGGAGACCTGGAGGGGCAGATCCGCTTCTACCATCCGGACGTCGTGGTGCTCGCACCGGAGGGCTGGCCCGAGGGGCCGAGGTTCGAGGGTGTCGAAGCCTGGAAGAGGCAGTCGGCGAGGCTCCACGAGACCTGGGAGGACGCGAGCGCCGAGGTCGACGAGATCGAGGCGGTCGGCGAGGACCGCGTCATCGTCCGGCTCCGCTACGTCACCACGGGCAAGGATGGGATCGCCTTCGAGACTCCGATGGCGACCGCGTTCCTGCTCGAGGGCGGCCTGATCACGCGCGTCGAGTACTTCTGGGAGATGAGCGACGCGGTTCGGGCGGCGGGGGAGATGCAGCCGCCGGGCCGACGACACGAAGAAGGCCCGCTTTAGCGGGCCTTCTCGGGACCGAATCTGGAGCGCCGCCTAGAAGGGGATGTCATCGTCGGAGCCGCCGTCTCCGCCGCCGCTGCCGACCCCGGCCTCCTGGAAGTCGGAGGTGTCGGCGGGGACGTCGGACTGCGCCTGGATGCTGTTGCCGTTGCCGCCGCCACCCGCGTTCGGGTTGTCGCTCCGCGACCCGAGGAACTGGACGCTGTCGGCGATGATCTCGACCGCCTGGCGCTTGCCGCCGTCCTGCGACTCCCACTCGCGCCAGTCGAGCCGGCCCTGAACCGCGACCGGGCGGCCCTTCGAGAGGTAGTTGGCGCAGTTCTCGCCCTGCGCGCCCCAGACGGTGACGTCGAAGTAGTTGGGCTTGTCGACCCACTCGCCGCTCTGGCCGTCCTTGCGGCGGCTGTTGACCGCGACGCGAAGCTTGCAGACCGAGGTCCCGCTGGGGGTGGAGCGCAGCTCGGGGTCCTTGGTCAGGTTGCCCGTGATCGCGCAGATATTGATGTTCGAGGCCGCCAAAGTGATCAGCTCCTATCGATTCGATTCCGAACTGCGATCTTAAGTCGCGGCCCGGCGGTTTCTCGCCCCCGTCGCGATGACGGCCCCGCAAACTGCGCGGATCGGAGCGCTCGCCGGGCTCTATCCGGCGACCCGCACCGCGCGGGTGTCGCCGGCCGAGGCGCTGCGGTCCTAGTC
>JBOGZI010000018.1:0-5027 GCA_050697275.1 Solirubrobacterales bacterium
CTGCTACGTCGCGGCCGACCGCTACGACGGCATGATCTCGACCCGCAGCTGCCGCTCGGTGGACGCGGCGGCCGGTCAGCTGATCGCGCGCGAGGCCGGAGCGGAGGTGGAGTTCGCCGGCCACCCCCTGGACCGAGCGCCGCTCGACCTCTCCTCCCGCTACAACGTCGCCGCGGCCCGGACCGCGGGCGACCTCCGCACCCTGCGCGAGGCCCAGGACCGGATCCCGTGACCGACGGGGACGGCCAGGCGACGGTGATCGACTGGGGCCTGGCGGAGCGCATCGCACTCGCTCTGGCGGCCGGGGGGCCGGCCTGGGAGGGAAGCGAGGAGGAGCTGCGGGCGGAGTCCGACCGGGCCGCGCGGCTGGTTCGCCGCTACACGGGGCTGAGGCCGAAGAGCCGCCTGCCGACGGCGGAGCTCGTCGGTCGCGCCGAGTGGGCGCGGGCCAACCTCGAGTCTTTTCGCGGCGTCTCGGCCGGGGTCGAGGAGCAGCTCGGCGAGCGGATGCGAAGCTCGGGGCGGGGCGGCGGGGTCTCGCGAACCCTGGCTGCCGCGGCGACCGGGGCCGAGGTCGGGCTGGCGCTGGGCTACCTCGCGCAGCGGGTGGTCGGCCAGTATGACGTCGCGCTGCTCGGCCCCGCCCGGGCGCCGAGGCTGCTGTTCGTGGCGCCCAACCTCTCGGCGGCCCGCGAGCGCCTCGAGGTCGATCGCGACCTGTTCGTGACCTGGATCGGCCTGCACGAGACGACGCACGCGGTGCATTTCGCCGCGGTTCCCTGGCTCCGCGACCACATCGGCTCGCTCGTCGCCGAGCTGTTCGAGAAGGCGGCGCTGGAGGTGAAGCCCGGCGAGCTGCTCGGGAGGCTGGTGCGGATGAGCCCGCGGGAGCTGCTGCGGTCCGCCACCAGCGGGGAGCTCGCCTCGCTGCTCTGGACCGAGCCGCAGCGCCAGCTCGTCGACCGGCTGATGGCCGCGATGACCCTGGTGGAGGGGTACGCCGAGCACGTCATGGACGCGGTCGGGGACCGGCTCGACCCCGGCTACGCGGAGCTGCGGCGCGCCTTGGACCGCGACCGGGAGCGGCGCGGGCTGCTCGACTCGATCGTCTCCAAGCTGCTCGGGCTGGAGATGAAGCTGGCCCAGTACCGGCGGGGCAAGGCGTTCGCCGACGAGGTCGTCTCGCGCGCCGGGATCAGGACGCTGAACCGGGCCTGGAGCGGCCCGGAGGCGCTGCCCGGCGCCGAGGAGCTCGACTCGCCCGCCGAGTGGATCGAGCGCGTCGGGCCCCGCCATCGCCGCTTCGCGTTCTTCCGGTAGAGCCCGCGGGTAAAGCCGTAACTCCCGGCCCGGTGTGGTTTACACAAACGTACGTTCGGTGATACGCTCCGAACAAGATTAGAACTAATAAGAGCAAAAGCAACCGGAAGGGTTGAGAAAGCAGATGCCCCAGTTCCGCAACAGCAAGAAGCAGACCGCCCAGGAGGAACAGCAGAACGGCGCCACCACCGCCCGCAAGCCCTCCGAGCAGGCCCTGGAGGTGGTCGACGTCACCTTCGGCGCCGTCCCTCGCGTCGCCGAGATCGTCCGCGAGGCGGTCGCCAAGCTGCGCGACCCGAACACGCGCAACCAGGAGCTCGAGGCGCTGCAGCGCCGGGTCAACACCCTGCGCGACCCGCAGACCCGCGACACCGAGCTCGAGGCTCTCCGCAAGCGCCTCACCGCCGAGATCGAGAAGGCGAAGGCCGAGGGGCCGCCGCGTCGTCGCAAGGCGACCGAGCAGTTCGTCGAGCAGACGAGGAAGGCGCGCCAGCGCGTCGGCGTCTGACGCTTAGCCCGGGCCGCCGTGGAGAGGCGGCGAGCCCGGAGGAGTCCCCTCACCCAGTGAGTGGGAGAAGCAGCACCTCTCCTCCCTCGAAAACCGGGCCCACGCGGCCCGGTTTTCACGTCCGGGGGGCGGAGGAGCCTCGTCTGCGAACATTTACCCCATGCCGACCAAGGAACAGGTCACCGAGAAGCTCGCGAGCGTGATCGACCCCGAGCTGCGGCGCTCGATCGTCGAGCTCGGCATGGTTCGCTCGATCGAGATCGCCGGCGACGGCCGCGTCGAGGTCGTGGTCTCCCTGACCACGCCCGGCTGCCCGATTCGCTCCCACTTCCAGCAGGCGGTGGCCCAGAACGTCTCGGAGCTCGAGGGCGTCAGCGCCGTGGAGGTCGGCTTCGACGTCCTTTCCGACGGCGAGAAGTCCGACCTCCAGCAGAAGCTCGGCCGGCGCAAACTTCCCGAGGGCGCCCTCGCGCAGGTGAAGAACGTGATCTGCGTCGCCTCCGGCAAGGGCGGGGTCGGTAAGTCGACGATGACCGCCAACCTGGCCGCGGCGCTGGTCGCCGAGGGCCACACCGCCGGGGCGCTCGACTGCGACGTCTACGGCTACTCGATCCCGCGCATGCTCGGCGTCAACCGCAAGCCGGAGGTCTCGCCGGAGCGGAAGATCATCCCCAATCTCTCGCCGGCCGGGCCGAAGGTGATGTCGATCGGCTTTTTCGTCGAGGAGAACGCCGCGGTCGTCTGGCGGGGCCCGATGCTCCACAAGGCGATCCAGCAGTTCCTCGAGGACGTCGCCTGGGACGAGCTCGACTACCTGCTCCTCGACCTGCCCCCCGGCACCGGTGACGTCTCGATGACCCTCGCCCAGCTCCTGCCCCAGGCGAAGATCCTGATCGTCACCACCCCGCAGCCGGCCGCCCAGAGCGTCGCCAGCCGCGCGGCCGAGATGGCCGGCAAGGTCGACCTCGAGCTGATGGGCGTGATCGAGAACATGTCGGCCTTCACGGGCCCCGACGGGGAACGGGTCGCGATCTTCGGCGAGGGCGGGGGTCAGCTGCTCGCCGACGAGCTCGACGTGCCCCTGCTCGCCAAGGTGCCGCTCTCGGGCGCGCTGCGCGAGCACTCCGATGAGGGGACGCCCCTGGTGATCGCCGAGCCGGACTCCCCCGCCTCGCAGATGATTCGTGAGGCCGCGCGCGGCATAGTCGCCGCCACCCCGATGGAGCTGCCCGTGATGCAGGCTGCGGCTCCCGCGGCGGCGCCGGCGGGCAACGGCGGCGTCAGCGGGACCGAGCTTCCTGTCGTGCGGTAGATCTCCTCCGACGCCCCTGAGGCTGCGGGGCGATCGCGGCGAAGAGGATCCCGGTGAACCAGGGGATATACAGGTAGAACCAGTACTCGAGCGAGAGCTGAACGGCGATGATGACCGCGGTCGACAGCGCGGCCACCTGCACGAGCGAGCGGCGTCGCGGTACGAGCAGGAGGCTCGCGCCGAAGATGACCACCCCGAGCATCCACAGGATCTGCAGGGGCTGAAGGGCCTGGACCTGTCCCCAGATCGAGAACGGCGCCTCTCGTCCGAGCTGGGTGTCGATGGTGCGATCCCAAGTCGTCGCGAGGCCTGGATCTACCGCTGGATAGATGTAGAGGACCGCGAGGACCCCGACCAGCACGGTGGCGAAGTAGGCCAGCCGCACGGCGAGCCGCTGCGACAAGCGGAGCTTCGGTAGCCATCCTCCGATTCGATCGCGGGTTTTGACTCTGAGCCGCCCCCAGAGCCCCTCGTAGCCAGCGGCGAACAGTGGCACCAGGGCCAAGGGCACGAACTTCACCGCCGCGGCCATGGCGAGGAAGAGTGCCCGCCAGCCCAGTGAGCTGAACCCGACGAGCGCCCAGATCAGCAGCGCAGCGAGCAGCGCATCGTTGGTATTGGACTGGAGGGCGAAGTCGGTCCAGGGATAAGCCACCCAGGCGAAGGCCATTGTCACCCCCAGCCTCCCTCCGGACTGTCGGGGACGCAGGCGGGGACCGAGCACGAGCAGTCCGACGATCGCCGCCAGGTCGAAGAAGATCGCCGCCGCATGCGCCGCCGGCACCTGGCCCCACCCACCGTCCCAGGAGAAGATCAACTCGAAGGGCACATAGAGGAGGTAGTTGAGTGGCCCGTAGGTATCACCGCGCGGATTGTCTTCCGGGAACGCACCCTCGCCGTAGAGGGGTTCGCCGTGAGCGATCCGATCCGCCCCGATCACGCCGGCATAGCCCACGTCGATCACGCCCGAGTCGGCGATGTTGAGGGCGACCCGAGCGCCGAAGAGGATGATGACGGCCGCCAGCAGCACCTTGACCGGGGCCGATGGGCGCAGGCCAATTCCCTCCCGCTTGAATCCGATCCAGAGCATCCGTGCAAGCAGGTAGACGAGCGGGGGATAGACGAGCGGCGCGGAGACACCGATCTCGGCCTCGCTGAAGGCGATGAATGACAGCCCGAAGGAGAGAAGCACGAGAAGGTCGAGGTGCGCCATCCGCCGCCAGTTGCGGAAGTCGAAGAGCCCGAAGAAGAAGACAAGGGCGAGGGGGATCCAGACGTAAGGGGCATTGAGGAGATGGCCGAACTGCCCGTCATATCCGCGCGCCATCGGCCAGGCGATCTGCGCATCGCCCGTCCAGGCATCGGTGACCTCCCCGCTGTCGCCGTCGACGAAGACGAGCGCCTCGTGCTTGCCGGCGACGATGTAGAGGATCTCCCATTGCCCGGGTGTCACCTTCGGGATCGCATCGGCGCCGCCGCGTTGCTCTCGGAGACGCTCGATCTGCGGGTTCTCGTTCGCGGCGTTGATCGCATCGCTCGCGCTGACGCTGAAGTCCGACGGCGTCGCGGGCAGGACCGAGGGAACCGTTACGACAGGCGGGTAGTAGCCCGGCGTGCGTTCCTGCGCCCGGGCGGGTGACGCTGAAACGAGAATGCTGGCGGCCAGCGCAAGCGCCGGCAGAACCACGGGTACCCGTTTCAAAAGGGCCCCTGCGTGAAGCCGATCCCGGTTATGCCGCTGAGGCTACAGCCGTGGAATCAGGCTGAGTCGTTGAGGCGCTTCCGCAGGGCGAGGCCGGCGGCGCCCGTCCCCAGGGCGACCAGCACCATCAGCGGGGCATGGAAGCCGGTGAACGGCAGACCGCCGCCGCCTGCCCTCGCTTCACC
>JBOGZI010000019.1:0-4719 GCA_050697275.1 Solirubrobacterales bacterium
GGGCGGCGGGGGCGCCGACCTTCCGGACGTCACCCTGCCGGGTGGAGACCCGGGCGGCAGCGACCCCGGCAACACGGTGGGTGACATCGTCGACGGAGCCAGCGAGACGATCGGCGGTCTGCTCGACGAGGGGCCCTAGAGGCCTGACAGCCCAGCTCTAGGATTGCTCGCGCTGGCGATCAGCCTCGCCTCGGGGCTGTCTTGGGGCATCTCCGATTTCCTCGGCGGCCTGCAGAGTCGCCGCATCCCGGTGCTCGCGGTGCTGTTCGTGAGCCAGACGGCGGGGCTTGCCTTCGCGCTCGCGCTGCTCCCGGTGATCGGCGCCGACCCGCTGCCGCCGGGCAAGGTCCTGCTCGCCGCCGGCGCGGGAGCCGCCGCGATCGGCGGCCTCGGCGCCTTCTACCGCGGGCTCGCCCTGGGCACGATGAGCATCGTCGCGCCGGTCGCCGCACTCGGGGTCGTGGTCCCGGTGGCGGTCGGGCTTGCCCGCGGCGAGGACCCGGGACCCGTCCAGCTCGCCGGGCTGGTCGTCGCGATCGTCGGCGTGGTGGTGCTGAGCTACGAGGAGGATCCCGGCCACGCCGGGGCCGGCCGGCAGTCGATCCTGCTGGCGCTGGTCGCGGCGCTCGGGTTCGGGGGCTTCTTCACCGGACTCGATCTCGTCGCTACCGACCGACCAGGCTGGGCGATCACCTTCGCGCGCCTCGGCGGGATCGTGGTCGTGGTCGCGGCGGTGATCCTCAGCCGAACCGAGCTGCGGGGCACCCGCGGGGCGATGCCGACGCTGATCGCGATCGGCGCCTTCGACATCACGGCCAACACCCTGTTCGCGATCGCCTCCACCAAGGGCCTGCTGCCGGTGGTCGCGGTGGGCGGCTCGATGTACCCGGCGTTCACGATCGCCCTCGCCCACCTGGTGCTGGGGGAGCGGCTCGCCTCCGCACAGCGATTCGGCGTGCTCCTCGCCCTGGCCGGGGTGCTGCTGATCGCGGGAGGTACCTGAGCCGCTCGCCTCTCCCGGGCGGCGCCGGCCCGCCGCTCATCAGGCGGTCGAGGCGGTCCCCGAGAGCTCCACCCCGGTGAGCCGCGAAAGCCGCTCGATCGTCTCGGCCGCCTCGCGATGCCTGATCGCCGTCATCCCAACCGCCTCCGCTCCCTCGCAGTTCTCCCGCAGGTCGTCGACGAAGAGGCAGGCCTCGGGCGGGGCCCCGACGCGCTTGCTCGCCAGCCGGAAGATCTCCGGCTGGGGCTTGTGCAGACCGACCTCGGCGGAGATCACTACCTCGTCGAACAGCTCGCCGAGCAGATCGCGGTCGTAGTGGGCCGTGCTCCAGGAGTTCGAGACGAGCCCGGTCCGCAGGCCGGCCGCCCGCAGCTCCCGCACGGCGGCCACCATCGGCTCGAGGGGCCTCATCCCCGCGAACATGCTGTCGATCAGCCGCTCGTGGTCGTCGAGCCCCAGCCGCCGTCCGAACTCGCGCTCGAAATCGTCCTCCGAGATGCCGCCGACCTCGAGCCGCCGCAGCAGCGCGAGGGCCTCGGGGTCCTCGCCGAAGAGCTTCTTGACCGCGTCCGGGTCGATCCCCTGCTCCCGGCAGAAGGCGGAGAAGCTGTCCCAGACCGGTGTGGTGAGCACCCCGCCGAAGTCGAACAGCGCGGCCTCGAACCGCCGCCCCCTCACCGCGGCCGCCGCCGGTCGCGGGCGACTACGGGTGATAGGTCGCGAAATATGCTGCGCTGCATGGCAGAGGAGGCTAACGACGCCGTCACCGCCGCCGAGGCGCCGGAGGGGATCGACCGGGCCGCCGTCGAGGGCTGGTTCGAGGCCAACGTGCCGGGGGCCGAGCCGCCGCTCTCCTTCGAGCGGATCGCCGGGGGGCGCTCGAACCTGACCTTCGCGGTCCGCGACGCGGCGGGCAACGCCTGGGCGCTCCGCCGGCCGCCGCTCGGCAAGCGGCTGGGCTCGGCCCACGACATGGGCCGCGAGCACACCGTGATCTTCGCCCTGCAGGAGACGCCTGTCCCGGTGCCGCCGGTGGTCGGGCTCTGCGAGGAGGAGTCGGTGAACGGCGCTCCCTTCTACGTGATGGGGTTCGTCGAGGGGCCGATCCTTCGCTCGGCCGAGGATGCCGAAAGGTTCGACGAGGGACAGCGGCATGCGATCGGCGAGCAGGTGGTGGACACGCTGGTCGCGATCCACCAGGTCGACATCGACGCCGTCGGTCTCGGCGAGCTCGGCCGCAAGCAGGACTACGTGAAGCGGCAGCTGAAGCGCTGGCACGGCCAGTGGGAGAAGTCGAAGACCCGCGAGCTCGAGCTGGTGGATGACGTGCACGCGCGGCTCAACGCCCGCATCCCGGAGCAGGGCCCGGCGACGATCGTGCACGGCGATTACCGGCTCGACAACATGATCCTCTCGCCCCGGGGGGAGGTGGCCGCCGTGGTCGACTGGGAGCTCTGCACGCTCGGCGACCCGCTCGCGGACGTCGGCCTGCTGCTCGTCTACTGGTCCGAGCCCGGCGACGAGTTCATGCCGCTGCTCGCCCCGGCGACGATCGCGCCGGGCTTTCCCTCACGCGATGAGGTGAGGGCCCGGTACGCGGAGGGCTCCGGCCGCGACCTGAGCGAGATCGACTTCTTCGTCGCGCTGGGCTACTGGAAGTTGGCGATCATCCTCGAGGGCGTCTACGCCCGTTACGCCAAGGGCCAGTACGGGAAGACGGACGAGGGCTTCGAGGAGTTCGCCCGGATCGTCGAGCGCCTCGCGGCCGCCGCCGAGGAGGCCGCCGCCCGCCTTCACGCCTAGGTCCCCGACTAGGTGGACGCTTTGGCGGGCTCGGTCGCGCCGGTCCGACCGGCCTTGGCGGCTCCTGCTCTGTTGGCCCCGTCGGAGCCTGAATCCGCCTCGGCGCGCTTGACCGCGCGGTTCAGCTCGCGGCGGGCGATCACCATCTTGTGGACCTCGTCGGGACCGTCGGCGACCCGCAGCATGCGCATGAAGCGCCACATGCCGGCCAGCGGGGTGTCGTCGGACATGCCGAGCGCGCCGTGCACCTGGATCGCCCGGTCCAGCACATCCATGACGACGTTCGCCGCCACCACCTTGATCATCGAGATCGCCTGCCGGGCCCGGCGCTTGCCCTCGGTGTCCATCTGCCAGGCGGCATACAGGGTGAGCAGCCGCGCCTGGTCGACCTCCATCCGCGAGGTGGCGATGAATTCCTGGACGAACTGCTTGTCCGCCAGCGGCCCCCCGAAGGACTCGCGGGTGTTGGCGCGTTCGCACATCATCTCGATCGCGCGCTCGGCGGTGCCGATCGCGCGCATGCAGTGGTGGATCCGCCCCGGGCCGAGCCGGTCCTGGGCGATCACGAAGCCGGCTCCGCGCTCGCCCAGCAGGTTCGACTCCGGCACCCGGCAGTCGGTGTAGCGCACCTCGCAGTGGCCGGGCCCCTTGTCGTGACCCATCACCGGCACCGGGCGGACCAGCTCGAAGCCGGGGTTGTCGAGCGGCACCAGGATCATGCTCGCCCGCGTGTAGGGAGGCGCGTCGGGATCGGTGACGACCATGGCGATCGCGAAATCGGCGCCCACCGCGCCGGAGGTGAACCACTTGTGCCCGTTGATCACCCACTCGCCGCCGTCCAGCTCGGCGCGCGTCTGCAGGGTGGTCGGGTCGGAGCCGGAGACCTCGGGCTCGGTCATCGAGAAGCAGGAGCGCGTCTCCCCCTCGAGCAGCGGGCGCAGGAAGCGCTCCTTCTGCTCACCGGTCCCGTGGTCGACCAGGATCTCCATGTTGCCGGTGTCGGGCGCAGCGCAGTTGAACGCCATCGGCGCCACCACCGGACTGCGACCCATCTGCTCGCAGAGGATCCCGTACTCCCAGTTGGTCAAGCCGGCCCCGAACTCGCGGTCGGGGAGGAAGAGGTTCCAGAGCCCCTGCTCCCTGGCCCTGGCGCGGATCTCCAGCAGGAGCTTCGGGTAGGCGACCCCGGGCGCGACCTCGTCGTCGATCGCCCGGATGGCCTCGGCCTCGACGGGATAGACGTGCTCGTCCATGAACGCCTCGATCCGCTCCCGCAGAGACTCCACCTCGGCTGAGGGCTTGAAGTCCATGTCTGAAACCTACCGCTGCGGCCGTGATTGCGGGCCCGGGCCGGCTTTCGATCAGTATTAGGCTGCGCCCAGACCGGGGAGGAAGCAGATGAGCCCGCCGAGACTCAGAGTGGTAGTGGTAGACGACAGCGAGGTCGTCCGTGTGAAGCTGCGTGGCCTGCTCGAGGGCGACCAGGGCTTCGAGCTGGTCGGTGAGGCGCCGGACGGCGAGACGGCGCTGATGCTCGCCCAGCAGCACCAGCCGGACCTGGTCGTGATGGACCTGAGGATGCCGGGCATCTCGGGAATCGAGGCCACCTGGCGGCTGGGGACGGTCTCCCCCCAGAGCCGGGTCCTGGTGCTGACCGTCTCCGAGGAGCAGGAGGACGTCGCCGACGCGATCATGGCCGGCGCTCGCGGCTACGTCGTCAAGGGGGCCCGGGACGAGGAGATCCGAGCCGCGCTGCACGGCGTCGCCGCCGGCGAGCGGGTGATCTCCCCCCAGGTGGCCGGAAAGCTGGCCGAGCGGGTTCGGGGGAACGGGGCGCAGGACAAGCTGACGACGCCGTCGCCGGCGGCCCCGGCGGCGCCGCGCGTGCCGACCCCCTCCGCGCGTCCCGCCCC